>JAJRYW010000400.1 GCA_024275555.1 Calditrichota bacterium
CCAGGGCGACCGCGGTTGCCGCAGCGGCCAGCAGGTTATACAGGTTAAACTTCCCCACCAGCGCGGTGCTGAAAAAAATCTCCCCGGAAGGGAGCGCCAGGGTCGCCGACATTCCCTCTTTGAGGGTGCGGTATTCTTTTAGCCAGACCGTAGCAGAAGGATCGTTTAATGAATAAGTAATGATATCGCCCCGGCAGTCGGCCATGATGCGGGCGCTGTAGGGGTCGTCGGCGTTCAGCACGGCGCGGTCGTTTTGCTCCAGGCGGTCGAACAGCTTTTTCTTGGCGGCAAAGTAGCGCTCCATGTCGCCGTGGAAATCGAGGTGGTCGCGGCCCAGGTTGGTGAACACCGCCGCGGTAAAATGGATGCCGTCGGTGCGATGTAAATCCAGGGCATGGGAAGACACTTCCATGACGGCGCTTTTACAGCCCAGTTTGTGCATCCGGGCAAACAGCCGGTATAAATCCAGCGACTCCGGGGTGGTGCGTTGGGAAGGACGCCGCTCTTCGCCTAAAACCGTTTCCACGGTGCTGATCAGCCCGGGATTCCACCCGGCGGCGCTCAAAATTCCATGCAGCAGGTAAGCCGTGGTGGTTTTCCCGTTGGTGCCGGTGACGCCCACAATTTTCATTTCATCGGTCACGTGATCAAAAAAGTTCTTGGCCAGGTAGGGCAGCGCCTGACGGGTGTCGGGAACCTGCACCTGCACGGAATCCGGCAAGGGGGCGAACTCTTCCACCATAAAAGCCCGGCATCCCTGCTGATGAGCCGCCGGCAGAAACCGGTGTCCGTCCTGCTGAAAACCGCGAATGGCCACAAACAGGTCCTCCTGCCCGGCTTTTCGGGAATCGTAGTGGATATCCTTGATAAAGACGGAGGCGTCTCCGCGCACCTCTTTTACGGGCAATCCACGGATGATGTCGGCGATTCGTTTCATGTGCGGCTGCAAATTAGTTTGATTTTCTTATTTTTATCCATGCGCTCCCCGGGAGGCGGGTTCTGTTCCACCACCACCCCGCTGCCGTCCACTTCCAGGGCAACATCCCATTGGGACATGACTTGCAGCGCTTCTTTCAGGGACAGGCCGGTCAGGTTGGGCATCCGCTCCGTTTTGGATACCGTGCGGGCTTCGGTAAACAGCTTCACCTTTACGGCGGGGTTGATGAAAGCGTAAGGCGGCGGCTCCTGGCGGATGACCATGCTCCCGTAGCCGATAATCTGGTATTCGTACTTCCGCTCTTTGAGCAGCTTCTTGGCCTTGCGGACCGGGAGCCCCTCCAACACCAGGCTTTTGCGGGTCAGCGGGGGAAGTTGCAGGCTGGCCAGGCGGGTTTCGGCCTGCTGGCGGCGAATCGGCAAGCCGTAAATCCGCCGGGCAATATTGCGGAAGACCGGCGCGGCCACCTGGCTGCCGTAATACCCCAGTCGAGGTGTATTGACCACCACCACCAGCACAAACTCCGGCGCTTCCGCGGGAAAAAATCCGGCAAAAGAGGCCACATGCTTTTTGGAAGAATATTTTCCGGTTTTGATATCAAATTTTTGGGCCGTACCGGTCTTCCCGGCAATCGACAGGCCGTCTACGCTGGCGTTGCTGCCGGTGCCGTTATCCACCACGCCTTTGAGGATGTTCCTCATGCGCCGGGCCGTCTGCGGGGCCACTACCTGGCGAATTTTCATCGGCTGGTGCGCTTCCAGCACCTCCCCGGATTCCGAGACCACCTCGCGCACCAGGTAGGGCTGCATCAGCAAACCGTCGTTGGCGATGGCGGCGTATGCGGCGGCCACCTGCAGGGGCGTCACCGCCACCTCGTAGCCGATGCTCATATAGGCCAGGGAGGTGGCCGAGTATTCGGTCGGTTTGTGCAAAATCCCCTGCGCCTCGGCGGGCAGATCGATGCCGGTGATCGCGCCAAAGCCAAAATCACGGGCGTAGCGGTAGTAAACCGGCGCTTTAAACTTTTTGGCTAATTTGATGATGCCGATATTGCTGGAATGCTCAAACACCTCCCGCGCGGTCAGCCAGCCGAATTTTTTATGATCTTTGACCGGATTATTGGCCAGCATAAAACGTCCGTTTTCACAAAAAATCAACTCGCGGTCTAAATCCGGATTGAACTGTTCCAGGTAGACCGCCAGCGCCACCATTTTAAAGGTGGAACCCGGCTCGTAGAGATCGCTGACAGCCCGGTTGCGATAATCTCCGGAAGAAGAGGCGCGGTTATAGTGGTTGGGATCAAAAGCGGGGTAGCTGGCCATGGCCAGCACCGCCCCGGTGCGGGGGTCCATCAGCACCGCGGAGCCGTCCTCGGCTCGGTGGGTGTCTATGGCGCG
Source organism: Calditrichota bacterium (assembly GCA_024275555.1). Lineage (GTDB taxonomy): Bacteria > Calditrichota > Calditrichia > RBG-13-44-9 > J075 > JAJRYW01. Next base: position 2,335 of record JAJRYW010000400.1, read on the forward strand.
GCGCAGTTCTTCTTCCAGAATGCTCTGGTAAACCATATCGATGGTGGTGACCAAATTCGCGCCGTTCACCGGCGGCGCCGTGGGGAAATCCAGGTTGGGCACCCGGTTGCCCAGGGCGTCCCGCAAATAGATGGTCCAGCCGGGATCTCCGCGCAGGTAGCGGTTGTAGGTCAACTCCAAACCGCATTTGGCGTGGTTTTCATAATCGCAAAAACCCACCAGGTGGGCGCCGATGCTTTTGTAGGGATAGTAGCGGCTGAATTTTTTCTCGAAAGAGAGTCCGGGAAGTTTCAGCGCCCGGATTTTTTCCACTTCTTCATAATTGATGCGGCGGTCCAGGTAGGCAAAGCGGGGATTGGCTCGCATCCGCCTCAGAATTTTATCAGCGGGAATGTCGATGATCCCGGCCAGCTTTTTCGCCGCCGCCCGCTGGTCCGCAAGCAGATGCGGCCGCACCGCAAAGGAGTATTGCACCAGGTCCACAGCCATCACTTCCCCGTTGCGGTCTTTGATGGTTCCCCGCTGGGGCTCCAGCTCATGCCGCTCTTCCAGGTACTTGCGGGCAATCTTATCGTAGTCCGCATGAAAGACCACCTGGACAATCACCAGCTTGATCGCCACCATCAGGAAGCCGCCCAGCCAGAGTAATCCCAACACCGCCAGACGGGTGCGGGTGTCGAAGCGGGAGCTTTTGGAGGAAGTGCGCTTATTCTTGCGCTTTGCGGTCTTTCCGGGCATAATATTCCAATTTTCTGCGATCCACTTCAAAGACGACCGGTTCCTGTACCGAAGGAACCAGGCCCAATTTTTCCCGGGCAATCCGGGCAATCCGGTAATACTTCATCAGATCGGTGTTGATCTGCGCCTGGTTATGCTTGACCTGGCTATTCAGGCGGTAAATATCGGTGCGCAGTTGCTGAATCTCTTTACCGTATTCGACAATCTGGTATTCTTTCCATTGGTAGAGCAGAAAGCTCAAGCTCAACAGGAACAGCACCACAAAAATAATGCTGATGGTGTAAAATCCGTAGAGCGCCTGCCGGAAGCCTTTTTTGAACTGCTGCTGAGCTTTGCGTCGTTTGCGTTGCTGAACCCGTTTGCGGGTTGTTTTACTTTGTTTGAGGGTCGCTGCTTTTCTCATCCGCGCACTCCCTCGAAGTCGACCAGTTTTTCGGCGGCGCGCAACTTGGCGCTGCGGGCGCGGGGGTTGCGGGAAATCTCAGACTGATCGGGCGTGATCGGTTTGCGGGTAAGGATTTTCAGTTCGGCGACCTTATCGCAGACGCACTCCGGGAATTCCGGGGGGCAGATGCAATCCTTGCTTTTTTCCACAAAAAAACGCTTCACAATCCGGTCCTCTAAAGAGTGGTAACTGATCACCACCAGGCGCCCCCCTTTTTTGAGCATACTGAAAGCGGCCGCCAGGGAGTGTTCCAACCGCTCCAATTCCCGGTTGACCTCGATTCTCAGCGCCTGGAAAATGCGGGCTAAGGTTTTATTCAGCCAGCGCTGCCCAACTGCTTGCTGCACAATTTTCACCAACTGGCTGCTATGGGTAAGCGGCTCGATCTGCCGGGCGGCTGCCACCGCCCGGGCGATTCGCCGCCAATGGCGTTCTTCGCCATAATCCCGGAACAGGGCGCCCAGCTTTTCCTCGTCGTACCGGTTGAGGATGTCCGCGGCCGTGCGAACGACATCAGGACTAAAACGCATATCCAGCGGCGCATCCACCTGGAAGCTGAACCCTTTCTCCGGCGCATCGATCTGGAAAGAAGAAATCCCCAAATCGTAAAACACCCCGTCGACGGGATATTTATCCGCCTCTACTAACGCCACATCAATCTGATCGTAATAAATCTGACGTAGAAGGACATTGGGATACTCCTGCAATCTCAGGCTGCTCTGTTTTATCGCATCCGGATCCGCATCTAACCCAATTAAGAAGCTGTGAGGAGAGAGCCGCTGAAGGAAATATTCACTATGACCTCCCCCTCCAACGGTGCAATCAACATAAATCCCATTCTCCGCTACGAGCAAAAGATTGCCAGATTGCTCTAAAAGCACTGGTTTGTGGTCGTATGTGCTCATACGCTGCCATCCTTGCCGCCTTAAATATCCAATTCCCGGGAGATCTTCAGAAAGTCCGCTTCGGTAGTCTCCACAAATTCCCGGTAACGATCCGGATTCCAGATCTCAATCTTGTTCTCGTATCCGACGATGAGCACTTCACCATTCAACTGAGCATATTCAATCAACTCAGAGGGCAAATTCAGCCGCCCTTGCTTATCAATTTTCTGCTCACCCCCCTGATACATCAATCGCCGTGAGACGATCCCAAACTCCCGTTCACTATTTACTTTCGAGCGAATCAAATCCACCTTGCTGCGCCAGGATGACAGGGGGTACACGCTGATGCATTTATCCACGCTGCGCACCAGCATCAAGGAATCCCGGTCTTCATCACTGAGACTCTTGCGAAATTTTGCCGGGAAATTAATGCGTCCCTTGCTATCCAGAGTGCTTTTAACACTCCCCCAAAATCCATCCATTTGTACTGGCCGGTTATTAGTGGATTTAATGGAACGTTACCCAGTTCCGGTTGACCGATCATACTATCGGCGCTTTTTTGGTGGAATTTAGTGGAATTTCCACCACTTTTTACCACAAATATCCCACCATTTACTAAATAAATCAAGTAAAAATTGAAAAATCATATAGTTCGGGGAAATTGCGGATTGCGGATTGCGGATTGCGGATTGCGGATTGGGGATTGGGGATTGCAGTTTGCAGATTGCAGTTTGCAGATTGCAGATTGGGGAAGCATGAACTTGGTGCGTATTCCGTTAAGCAGCTTTCCACGGAACATGCGACAACTAACCACACATCTTTCCCACTCGTTATTGGTGAATGGTGAATGGTAAATGCTGAATGCTGAATGCTGAATGCTGAATGGTGAATGCTGACTCATTCTGAAGATCACATTTCACATTTCACATTTCACACTTCCCACTTCACACTTCCCACTTCCCACTTCACACTTCACAGAATAATCATACTATCCCCATAGCTATAGAAGCGGTATTTCTGTTTTACCGCTTCCTGATACGCTTTCATCATCAGATCGTAGCCGCCGAAGGCGCAGACCAGCATCAACAAAGTGGACTGGGGGAGGTGGAAGTTGGTGATCATCCGGTCTACCGACTGGAACTGGTAGGGCGGATAGATAAACTTATCGGTCCACCCTTCTCCGGCGCGCACCGTTCCGTTTCGGTCGGCGACGGTTTCCAGCACGCGCACCGAGGTGGTGCCCACGGCCACAATCGCCCCACCCTTTTCCCGGGTTTCGGCAATGGCCCGGGCGCTTTCCGGGGAAACCAGGTAAAATTCCGAGTGCATTTGATGCCGGGAGACATCATCCACCTGCACGGGGCGAAAGGTGCCCAGGCCGACATGCAGGGTTATCGGGGCGATAGCAATTCCCTTGGCCTTGATTTTATCAATCAATTCCTCAGTAAAGTGCATTCCGGCGGTGGGCGCCGCCACGGCCCCCCGGTGTTGGGCAAAGACGGTCTGGTAATACTCGCGGTCTTCCGGCTGCGGCTCGCGTTTAATGTAGGGAGGCAGGGGCGTCTGCCCGACCTCTTCCAGCATTTCGAAAAAATCTCCGTTGCAATGGATTTCCACAATCCGGCCGCCCGAGACGGTATTGTCGATGATATCGCAGCTAAAGCCTTCTTTAAAAACGATCTTGTTGCCCAGGCGCACTTTGCGGGCCGGCTTTACCAGGACCTCCCAGATGCCGTTTTCCAGGTTGCGGAGCAGGAACACCTCCACCCTGGCGCCGGTCTTGTCTTTTTTGCCGAACAGCCGGGCCGGAAACACACGGGTATTATTCACCACCAGGCAGTCGCCGGGGTTCACATAATCCACCACGTCCTGAAAGCGGCGGTGCTCCACCTGCTGGGTTTCCCGGTTCACAACCATCAGGGCGCTTTGGTCGCGCTCTTTCAAGGGAAACTGGGCGATTAGCTCTTCGGGAAGTTCGTATTCAAAATCAGCTAAGCGGTATTTGATTTCATTCTCATCTTCAAAAAAGTTTTTGCTGACGTCCATGGTCCCTCTGCTCGTAGTTAAAATGTTGATAAGCCAGCGATGTCGCCACACGTCCCCGCGGCGTTCGCTTTACAAATCCTTCCTGGATTAAAAACGGTTCATAGATTTCTTCGATAGTATCCGCTTCTTCACCGACCGCCACGGCGATGGTGTTCAGGCCCACCGGCCCGCCGTCATATTTTTCGATAATTATCCGGATAATGCGTTTATCCATATCATCCAGGCCCAGTTCATCCACCTCCAGCATATCCAGCGCTTTATCGGACACCTGCCGGGTAATTATTCCGTCGGCTTTTACCTGGGCGTAATCCCGGGTGCGGCGCAGCAGGCGATTGGCCACCCGCGGGGTGCCCCGGGAGCGGCGGGCCAATTCCAGGGCGCCGTCCTCATCAATCTCCACTTTTAAGATACGGGCAGAGCGCAGGATAATCTGCTTCAGTTCCTCGGCCTGGTAGTAGTCCAGGCGCTGCACCACCCCAAAGCGGGCCCGCATCGGGGCGGTTAGCAATCCGGCCCGGGTGGTTGCCCCTACCAGGGTAAATTTGGGCAGGTTGATCTGGATACTGCGCGCGTTGGCGCCCCGGTCAATCATAATATCCAGCTTAAAATCTTCCATCGCGGAATAGAGGTATTCTTCCACCACGTTGTTGAGACGATGAATTTCATCGATAAAAAGCACATCGTGCTCTTGAAGATTGGTCAGGATTCCGGCCAGGTCGCCGGCTTTATCCAGCACCGGCCCGGAGGTGCATTTGATATCCACCCCCAACTCGGCAGCGACGATGTAGGCCAGGGTGGTTTTCCCCAGCCCGGGAGGTCCGTAGAGCAGCACATGGTCCAGCGCTTCATCGCGTTGCCGGGCGGCTTCGATGAAGAGCGCCAGGTTGTCGATTACTTTTTTCTGTCCCACGAACTCATCAAAGCCGATCGGCCGCAGGGAACTCTCGAAAGCCTGCTCGTCGCCCTGGGGGAATGGATCGATGGCGCCGCGATCCGGATGCTGAGACTGATCCATACTACATTTCCTTTAGCGCTAATTTGACAATTTCCTCGATGGGTAAATCGTCTCCGCTGCGCTGTACTATTTTATTCACCGCGGTTCGCGCATCCCGCTGTTTGTATCCCAACGAGATCAGCGCCGCGACGGCTTCATTCAATTTAATGCGATGCTGTTCACTCCCGTAAGATAGGGCAACCGTCTGCTCAATTTCCTCATGTTTCTGGATTTTTTCTTTCAGTTCCAGAATCAGCCGCTGGGCGGTTTTTTTGCCCACCCCGGGAATTTTGGTAAGCATGGGCACATCCCCGTGCACGATGGCCGCTTTCAGTTCATCAACGGTAATCCCGGAGAGGATGGCGATGGCCAGTTTGGGGCCGACGCCGGAGATGGAAATTAGTTCCTGGAACACTTCTTTTTCGGCGGGCTCGGCAAAGCCGAACAATTGCAGGGTATCCTCCCGCACATGGAGATAGGTGTGGAGATGGAGGTCGTTCCCGGGGCGGCATTGCTCCAGGGCCTGCGAGGTGTTCACACTCACACTGATCCCAAACCCCAGGCCGTGGCAATCGACCACCAGGAAGGTCGGGCTTTTGGTAATTAGTTTTCCGGAAATGCGCTCGATCATCCTCTTCCCTGGTAATCCCGTTGAACTGCTTGAAATTTAAGCCGGTGATAGTGACACAAGGCAACAGCCAGGGCGTCCGCCGCATCCTGGGGCTTCGGCAACTCCTTTAGCCGAAGCAGATTTTTGACCATGTGCTGCACTTGTTGTTTGGAGGCGGCGCCGGAACCGACGGTGGACATTTTTACTTCCCGGGCGGCGTATTCGAACACCGGGATGCCGGCCTGCCGGGCCGCCACCATCGCTGCTCCCCGGGCGTGGCCCATCACAATGGCTGTGTTGACGTTTTCGTGGTAAAAAACCTCCTCAATGGCGCACTGAACCGGCTGATATTCCGCCACAACGGCGGAAATTTCCTGGTAAATTTTCCACAATTTGTCGGATAAGGTTAACTGCTTCCCCCGGTTGTAGATGCCGCCAAACCCGCAACAGACCACCTGCCGGCTTTCCACGCGAATTAGGCCGTATCCGGTCACGCTTACGCCGGGGTCGATCCCAAGTATGATCATCTTTGCTGTTTATCCTCATTTGCGGCGGTGGAAACATGCCATCACCAAAATCGATCTGTTACCCGGCAGCGGCTCAGCCGGCGCCTATCTGCTCCATCACCTTTTCGTCGATGTCAAAATTTGCGTATACATTCTGGACGTCATCGTTGTCTTCCAGGGCTTCCATCAATTTGAGCATCTGTTCCGCTTTTTTGCCTTCCAGCGGCACGGTGTTCTGGGGCAGGTAGGTCAGTTCCGCAGATTCGATATGGATACCCTGCGCTTCCAGTTTGCTGCGCACGCTGTCAAAATTTTCCGGGCTGGTGTATATTTCGTAAAATCCGTCTTCCACTTTGAAGTCATCCGCGCCGAAATCAATGGCCAGGAGCATCAGTTCTTCTTCGTCGTAGGTTTCCTGGGGAACCCGGATAAATCCTTTGCGGTCGAACATCCAGGCCACGCAACCGCTTTCTCCCAGATTGCCGCCGTGTTTGGAGAGCAGGTGTCGCACCTCGCCGACGGTGCGATTTTTATTATCGGTGGTACAGGTGATGAAGAGCGCCACGCCGCCGGGGCCGTAGCCTTCGTAGGCAACCTCTTCGAAGACCACCCCGGGAAGCTCTCCGGTTCCTTTTTTAATGGCATTTTCGATATTCTTCATGGGCATATTTGCTGCTTTGGCCGCCTGAATAGCGGTGCGCAAACGAGGATTGGAATCGATATCTCCCCCGCCCACTCGCGCCGCAACGGTAATCTCTTTAATTAACTTGGTAAAGATTTTACCGCGTTTGGCGTCTTGCCGTTCTTTCCGGAATTTGATGTTTGCCCATTTAGAATGGCCAGCCATACATCCTCCACTCTTGCAAAATCAGTTTATTTCCGGTTCTTCCGGGAGGTCTTGCCGTTTCGGAAGCACCGGATTCGTGTTAATTTTAGTTTTGACAATAAAGGCGGTGGGATATCCTTTTTTGCGCGCCAGCCGCCGATAGCGTTCCGCTTCATCGCGGGTTTTGCAATCTCCGATACGCACTTTATACATCGGGGAATCGAACTCGATGTAAACGGCAATGCTGTCTTCGGCAAAGAGATATTCGGCTTCTTTTTTCTCCAGGGTGGCCTTTTCAATAAAGTTGGTGGCAAAGAGCTGCACCCGGAAACCGTCAATTTGACGATTTTCCTCTACCGGCGCATTTTGCCCGGCGGCAGCGTTGCCCGGCCTTTCCGAGGGATTCACCACCGCGGCGGATTCCGGGAAAGTTATATCCTCGTCTTCGAGCGTGTAAGGATCAAAAGACTCATCATAGCGGGGCGCCGCAGGCGCCGGGGGCAGGTCTGCACGGGTTGCCGGGCGGGAAGAAGCGCAGGAGAACATGCTCAAAGCCGCCCCGATCACCAGTAAAAACAGGCTTAATTTCCATAAAACGATTTTTTTCATAACACCTACCTTTTTAATAAAATGGCGACGGAAAAAATAAGAGATAAACATAGGTGATTCAAGCAAAATATTTTGCCCGAATATAACATGAATAAAGCTTGATTGAAACAGCCCGATCTTTAAAAGAGTTTTCACAAGTATTTCCCGAAAACTTTACCCTGGATTTCTTTATGATGTTTGTCACAATAAAAAACAAAAAAATGGTTTTCTTTCTGTATTCCAACCAAATTCCAAACAGAGGAGAGTTGTGGATGCACACGAGAGGTAATGGGTTCAAATCAATGGTGCTGATGATTGCACTAATCAGCATTTTTACGAGCAGTTGTATTGAGCGGCGCGACGATGTTCCCCCGATAGTTACCATCATCAGCCCGGTGGAAGGGGATTTATTACAGGGGAGTGTGCCGGTGATCGTCACCGCCTTCGATGACCGGGATATTCAAACAATCCGGGTGTTCATCGACGGCCAGGAAGTTGTCGCGGTTGAAAATGAGAACGTGGTCAACTATAATTGGGACAGCACCCCCCAGGCGGATAACCGGGAGCACTTTATCGCTGCGTATGCCATCGACAAGAAGAATAATGTCGGGCCGGCAATAAGCGTAACGGTTACCGTGCTGGGAGAAACGCCGTTGGACAGCCTGGCCCCGGCCATTTCGCTGGGAAACCCGGCGGCCGGGCAAGTTGTCAGCGGTATTGTTAATATTGTTGCGTTGGCCCAGCCGGGACAAAACAATCCCATCGACAGCGTAGCCGTGTTCATCGACGGAACACGCGCATTTTCGGAGACCGCGTCGCCGTATATCTTTCCCTGGGATGTCTCGCGTCTGATCAACGGCTCATCGCACACCATTTTTGCCACCGCGTACGACCGGGCCGGGTTTAACATCTCCACGCCGGTTATTACGGTGACCGTATCGTCAGACAGTATCGGCAATTTGACGCCTCCCCTGGCGAGCATTGTTCACCCGATTCCCGGGCAGGTTGTCAGCGGAATGGTAAATATTATCGGGGAAGTGGATAATATCGAGCACAACCCCATCGACAGCGTTTCCTTCTTTATTGACGGAATCAAATCGTTCACCACGGCAAATTAACCGTATATTTTCCCCTGGGACGTGACCGGTTTGGTCGACGGTTCATCCCATACAATTTTTTTTACCGCCCACGATCAGGCCGAATTTAACCCCTCTTCCGACGTCATTTCGGTTACGGTCAGTTCCAATGTGATTGTGGATGGGATATCGCCAACCGTGCAATTTGTCTACCCGGACCCCGCCCTGCCGACCAGCTTCAGTGTTGCCGCGGTTCCGGGCATCACCGTGGTGGCAGACGCCCGGGATAATGTAGCCATTGACCGGGTGGAGTTTTATATTGACGGAATCTTCCAGGCAGCCGACGCCCAGGGGCCGCTCTATGAGTACGCCTGGGATTTTACCGGCTACGCCACCGGTATTGACCATACCATTTATGTGCGCGCTGTCGACACATCGGGCAACACCGCCACAGCCCTGACGGCTGTTACTTTGCTGCCCTGACCGCCAGAAATTTCAAGCATTAACGAAGAAAGCCCCTGCCATTATCAGCAGGGGCTTTCTTCGTTTTACCGGCAATGGGAGAAAGTTATTTTATTTGTTTAGCATACCAGGAGCCGGGCGCGTTTAAAAATATTCCCCGGTAGGTGTGATCTTCCCGGGAGTAAAATCCCGAGAAATTCAACTTCCGAGCATTTACGTTTGTTACAAAACTAAGGGTATTTTCAACCGTAAAGAGCACCTCAGTTACCGGGGAGGTTTCCTTCCCGGTCGTGAATTTGCCGCTCAACTCCCTGTTCAGGATCAGTATACCGCTAAAGGACGGCTCATTTCCCACGGTAATCATCACCGTAAATTCGGCCATTCGTTCCGGCTCATCTTTGATCACATCCAGGATCAAAGATGTAGCAATGGTTGCTATAGCCCCTAAAACAACCGTGACAATCACCATTTTATAGGATTTCTTTTCGGACATGGCCTCCCCGGAATTCTTTTTCATAAATGGAAACGGATTGACAAAAGATAACTGCTTTGGGGGTAAATTGCAATGGAATGTAAGGAAGGCGCGGCAGCAATCACCCCGGCATCGTTCGCCGGACGCTTCCCAATGCTCTCCCCTTCCCGGGCGGCCGGAAAGGGGAGCTTGGAGGATTTTGCGGGCAAAAGACAGAAGGTTAACGCGGATGCGACAAATCGGGGCAAAACATATCACAATTCCGGCCGGCCGGATTGCGGCTACCGGGCCAATCTATGTTCGCGGATTAATTCACGCCTCTATAATTCACAGGTCTATAAGAACAATATTGCTGTTGATGTAGTAGAATTTATCGAGCATAAATAACCTTTGCGAGCCTCGCGTTTCTGCGGCAAAAACTATGATGAAGAACCGGGAGACGCCTAAAATTTTCTTTTCACAGAAAAATTCAGTACATTTATTTAAATTATTTACCACCTAACTGCGGGGGTTTATGATGGGTATTTTCAGAAAAGTACTGGGGCCGGCCTCGAAGTATGACAAAACACTGCCCTATACGTACCAGGCCCGGGTCGATGCACTGCGGGGGCTGGGGCGCGAACCGGTCTACCAATACTACTACGCAGACACGATCTGCGGTTTGCTGGATTATTTGCGGCAAGAGGGCATTTCTCCGGACGAGGCCGATTTGTTTGAAGTGTACCAGGGAGACCAGCGCGAGATCAAAAAGGAATACTGCCTGGACGCCAATCGGCGCTGGCTGTCGCGGCCGGAGATTTGCAACGCCCTGCGGGAACACTACAAAGGGCATATCGATGAGTTCAGTTGCTCCTTCCGCGACCGCGACCGGCAGGGTTGCGGGCCATACTGAGATCGAATTCTACCTGGCGACGCCTGAAGAAGGTGATCTGCGGAACTCACCCAATCACTCATTGCTTTTTACGTCTCCCCCATTTCGCGATGATATTTTTGGGCAATTTCTTGCCTTCGGCTCAATTTTTTCTATATTTATGGTTGCGACTATTGATTTGAGCGCTGATTATACTGGCGCAAATACAGGAAGGGAGTCCTTTCCATTTTAGCTGCTCAGATCAACTACGCTAACCCGAGCAGCGTCGCCGTATTCTGAAC
>JAJRYW010000401.1 GCA_024275555.1 Calditrichota bacterium
CCCACAAAACAAAGTTCCGAATCCAATCCCTTTAAACAAAGAGTATCTGAGCCGCTTTCGGGGTCTCAATCAACAATCCGGGTTGGCCGGGATGTCGATTAGCCCTGTCGAGAACAGTTCCCGGGCAAGCCGGGGTCAAAGTACAACAAAACGCTAAAACAATTTCTATTTCCACCGGCAAGGTAAATACGATTTATTCAGGATGCAAAATGACTTTTATGATTTGCTTTGAATAAATCAGGCTTCGGGTCGTTAAAAGCGCCCGGACGCCAACTATGGCTTTTTTAAAGCGATTCTTACCGTATTAGTTTATGGAAAGTTCAATAAACGATGGGAATAAATCTCAACAGTCAACCGGACTGGCCATTTTTTTCCACCCATACCCGGAAGGCGTGTCATTGAGATTCAGAACTCCGTTTCGTAGTCAGCAATCAGGCGCTAAGAGCGCCTACATCGACTCCCGGCCATCCGGGATTGTCGATGTAAAAAATGATTTCCGAATGACGCATGAATTTCAAATCGTAAATCCAAAATCACTTTTTGTAAATCAACGGCTCCGGAAAAGCCTCTTTTCCCGGGCGGAGTTCCGGAAAAAGCATAGGTCATCTCGGGCTGTTTCCTGCCATTTTTGGTCAAGAATTCTAAAAAACCTCCGGAAGACCGTTCCTGTTCGACTCCCCGCCTACGGCAGGCAGGCGGCTTAACCGGCCTGGGTTGTTCGGCATACCGGAAAGGCTCCTTCACGGGGGCCTTTCCGGTATAAAGATTTCGGACCTATTTTTCCCCGCGTACTACCTGCATACGCTTCCAGGCTTCAAACTCGGATTTGTTTTTAAAGACTCCTTTGGGGGTAAGATAATGTTCTTCCATGCCCGCGCCTCCCTGTACAAGCACCGTGGTGGTAATCAAAAAATCGCCGTCATTCAGGAAAAACCATCCCTGGGCGTTGGGGTCGTAAAAAAAGCTGTTTGTGGAAGGATTGCTCATATCGTACCCGATTTCGGGATAGCCGGCGTCCGTTTCGTATTCCAATCCCACATAGACCGTCTGCCCGCTGGAGATCAGACCGGCGGCCGGATCGCTCCAGAGCAGTTCCCAGGAAATCCACCCGTCGGCCTGGGGCGACAAGGGCTGTCCGGAACGGAAGAGCAGGTTAAAATTAGCATCGTAGATCACAATGCGATAGGGCCCGTCGGCGCCCTGCCAGCGCAGGAAGAAATCTACCTGGGAGATAAAAAACGGTTGGGTAAAGCTAAACCCGGAGGCAAACACCGCCCCGATAATATCGGACCAGATGAAATCCTCCGCCGCAAAGTCGTGCCAGGCCACTTCTATATCATTCCCTTGCACGGGAAACAGATTGATATCAATCGTTCCGACATCCGGGGTTACATTGAGGCTCTTGCTGCCCTGGAAGAGATCGATGCGGGTGGAACCTTTACGCACCTGCCCGGTAACGATGATGTCTTTCTGCCCCACCGGGACGGTAAATTCCCCGCTGGCGACGCCGCCGGAAATGGTTAAGTCCCGTCGGATCGGGTTGTCGAGGCCTTCCCCGTCAATTTCGACAGTGACAGCGTTGACATTGCCAATTTGCACCGTGGTTCCGGTGGTCGAGAGGAATTTGAGCGAGAGTTGCAGGCTCTGTTCGCCGCCCGGGGCTTGCACAGCATTATAATTTTGCTGGCATTGGAAGAGCAGAAGCGCCAGGGAAAGCAAGAGTACCATTCTCAATAGACGATTTTTCATGATCAGTTCCCTCCACCGCTGAGTGGCACATTAATAGTAATAGTGGCCGTGGTAGGCTCTTCCTCGCCATCCCCGCCGCCGCCCAGCAGAACCGCCGCCGCAACACCGCCGCCGATCAGCAATCCGCCCAGGATAAAGAGGCCGGCCTTACTGCCGCCTTTTTTCTTTTGCGGATACTGCTGCGGTTTGGCCGGCGGCGTTTGCACTACCGGCGTCTCTTGTTTGGGCTGGGGAGCTTTCTCTACCGCTTTTTCTTCTCCCACTAATTTTTTCTCGATAGCCACGGCCAATTCGTCCATTAAATTAAATATCTCTGTACCAACCCGCCCTTTGACAACTTTGGCAATCAAAACTTTACTGGTTTCTAC
>JAJRYW010000402.1 GCA_024275555.1 Calditrichota bacterium
TATTTCCCGGTGGAATACCTGTATTCCATAGCCTCGGAGGATAAGTTTATCCTGACGCTGCCTCCCAATATCCAGGTGCTGGAAAAACCGGCGAATACCCTCAAGAAAAATCCGATGCTTAAAATCAGGTATGGTGCTTTAGCCAGCGTTAAAGAGAACAAGCTGGTGCTGAACCGTTATTACTTCCGGCGCAAAACCACATATCCCAAGGGTGAATACAACAGTCTCCGGCATTTTTATGATATCATCATTGCCGAAGACCAAAACCAGATTGTGCTGAAACGGATCAGCCTGAGTGAAACCGAATGATGGAAACGCCTGGTTGCCCCGCTTTCCCGGGGATTAGGCCGCAACCGTTTCAGCCGGGTTGCGGGGTATTCATTTTGTTTTGATGGGTAAATATATGTATCGGCTCTTAGTTCTGATCATACTTATGGCTGCATCGGGGCAGCTCCCGGCCCAGGCGGAATCGCTTTGGGTAATTAAAAAAGGAGCGCTGGTTTTGTCCGATAGACGCCAGTTCGAGATCTTTTCACTCAACAAAGCCATCTACCGGGTACATACCAAGATTCTGATCGCAGACAATGCTTCAAAAGACTACGGACGGGTTGTGATCAACGAGAACCGCTTCATAAAAAGCAAGGATATTAAAGGGCGGATTAAAGACCTGAACGGGAATGTTCTCCGAAAGCTGAAGAAGAAGGATATCCGGAAAGCACAGTTTTCCCCGGGATCGGTGCTTTATTCCGAGAACGCCTACACCTGGGCGGATTTATCCCATTACGAAACCCCTTACATTGTGGAGCTTAACTATGAGGTTCAGTATAAATCCCTGTTCTTCTGGCCCGATTGGAGGCCCCGGCAAAACATTCCGGTTAAGACGGCTCAATATTCGGTAGTTTTGCATAATCCGCAAATCAGCTTTCGTTATTACCCAATTGGCATTACTGACCCGCCCGATACGCTTCATCAGGCCGGGCAGGTTATCTATAGCTGGGTATTGAACGACATTCCGGCGCGCTTAAACGAAACACACCTCCCGCCGGAGCATCAACTCCAAACCGGCATTCTGTTTAGCCCCAACAGGTTCCGGTTAGGCGCCAGCCAGGCCATATTTAAAACCTGGCAGGATGTGGCCAACTGGTATTACCGTTTAGCCAGCGGCCGCTATACTTTGCCGGAAGAGGCCCGGGAGTTTGTAAAATCAATCGTAGCGCAGGGTCTGTCCCGGGAACAGATCATTGAGCAGCTTTACCAGTGGCTGCAAACCAACACCCGCTATGTAGCCATTTACCTGGATATCGGGGGCTGGCAGCCCAATCCCGCCGAATCGGTTTTCACCAACAAATACGGAGACTGCAAGGACCTTTCCACCTTGATGATTTCCATGTTGAAGGAGGCGGGAATTCCCGCCTATCCGGCCCTGATGCGCACCCGCGACACCGGCATCGTTTTTACGGATTTCCCCGCCAGCCAGTTTAATCACGTTTTGGTCAGTATTCCCGATTCCGCAGATACGTTATGGCTGGAATGCACCGCAGATTTTTGTGCGGCCGGCTACCTGCCTTTCTCGCGCGAGGATACCGATGTGCTGTTGGTTAAACCGAACCAGGCGGAAATTGTCCACATCCCGCTGAGCCCTGCGGAAGATAATGCCATGCAAAGTCTGCTGAAAGGCGAGATTGCTTACGGCGGCAGTTTGCTGCTGGAAGGAGAAATTTCCTACACCGGCAACCAGGGCAACTACTTTCGTCAAAACTGGATTCCCCAGAAAAATGATCAGCGCCTGGATTGGCTGCGGGAAGATATCCTGGGGCAGAATGTTTCCAAGTTCGAACTGAAATCCTACCACACCGCGAATATCGATTCGAACTTAAACCAACCGGTGAAATTAAGCTTTAAAGGCCGCGTCTCCAACTTTGCGGTGGTGAGTTCAGGGCGAATATTTATCAACCCCAACCTGCTGAACCGCGTTTCCCGCAGAGCGGTACCGGCCGATGATGAACGGGTTTATCCGTATTATTACCACTACGCATACAGCGATTTCGACAGCATCGAGATCGAATTGCCGCACGGCTATCGGTTAGAATCCGCACCCCAGCCGAAGGCAATTCAGAATTCTTACGGGGAATACCGAACCCAATATCGTATTACCGACAACAAAATTTTCTACAGCCGCCGCCATAAGGTGAAAACCCCCCGCATCCCGGTAGAAGGATACCCGCAGTGGCGGGCCTTTCTGAAAAAAGTCAGCAAGAATGATAACTCCAGCTTTGTTTTTAAGAAACGGTGATTTTGCCTTTATTGCCCTTTAAAGGTTTGTGCTAATCAGCGTTAAAAAACCATAAAGTCTATTAGACCTTATAACAAATTAAGTTTATATGTTTAAATAACTTATGTCATTTCGAACGAAGAGAGAAATCTGTTAACACTCAAAACTTTATCTTTAATTTACAATTATTTCAGCAAATTTAATGTCGAGTACGCACAGATTTCTCTCTCCGTCCCTGGAGTTCAAAATGACAGTAGTTTTTTAAAGTTAATAATTACAGTTCTTTAAAAGGTAATAAGGTCTATTGAAAGATGATGGTCTTTTGGCCGCAGACCAGCACCCGGTGTTCGGTATGGTACTGGATTGCCCGGGCAAGCACCAGGCGCTCCAAATCCCTTCCTTTTCGCCTTAAATCCTCTATCGTATCACGATGGGATATGCGAATAATATCCTGGGCGATAATCGGGCCTTCATCGAGCGCCTCGGTAACATAGTGGCTGGTTGCCCCGATGATTTTAACTCCTCTCTGGTAAGCCTGCCGATAGGGATTGCCGCCCATAAACGCCGGCAGAAAAGAGTGGTGGATATTTATTATTTGATTGGGATAGGTGTGCACAAAATTGGGAGATAAAATCTGCATGTATCTTGCCAGAATAATGGTGTCAATATTGTGCTCCTTCAATAACCGAAGCTCCTTTTTTTCCTGCTCAATCTTATTTTCCCTGGTGATTGGAAAAACGTGATAGGGGATGGAGTACTGCTCGGCCAAGAATCCCAGGTCAGGATGGTTGGATATGATCAGCGGAATATCCATTGCAAACTCGCCCAGACTGTGTCTCCATAATATTTCCTGCAGGCAATGATCATACCTGGAAACAAAAATCGCCGCTCTTGATTTTCTTTCTGCAAAATATATTTTCCAGTCCGCATTAAACTCCTTGGCAAGAGGAGTGAAGGCCTCCTCAAGGTCCGCCGGCAGGATGGAGAAATTTTTCATGTCCCAGGCAACACGAATGGAAAAAACCTGGCCTTCTCTTTCCACGTGTTCGTCCAAATCCAGAATATTTCCGCCTCTTTCAAAAATAAAATGGGATATTCTGGAAACCAGACCCATCCGGTCCGGGCAAGATAACAATAAAATCACTGTGGTATTCCGGGTCATTAAACCAGTCCCTCTTGTGCTTTGCTTTAACCGGATATGTTCAAATCCACCATAAAATCCGGAGGCTCCCCGTGAATGAAACCGTTCAACCGGCGCGCTTCCATTTAAATTGCATTACATGATCGAATAAAAAAAAGAGAAGTTAACATTCCGGGGTTCAAACATCGGGTTCGCTTTTCCCAGCTCCCCGGGCAACGCTCAGCCTGTCGCCCGGAAAAGGGGCATCCGATTTCTATCTTCCCTCCAGAAGCCGGCTCAACGGTACAATCCGGTATCCGCTTTTTTCCACCTCTTCAATGAGTTTCGGCAATAATTCCACGGTCGATTTCGGCCGGCCGGATTCCGGATAGCCGTCATCGCCGTCATGAAGGATCAGGATGGCCCAGGGCCTGAGCGTTGTTTTGATCACCCGGAGCTGCTCTTCAGCGCTTTTCCCGGGAGGGGGAATGGGGAGCGATCCGTTTACTACCTGCAAATTATGCTTCCGGATATAATTCCGGAAACACCGCCCCATTTGGCCTCCCGGGGAGCGAAAATAGCGGGGCGTCTTCTGCACCAGGTGTTCGATCACCTCCTGGGTTTTGGCAACCTGGGATTCCTGAACATCCGAAAAAAATTTAAATTTACGGGCCGGGAAGGAATAGGTGTGATTCCCTATTTCATGATGTTCCGCGGCGATTTGTTTAATAATTTCCGGATAGCGCTCCGCCTGTTTGCCCATCACAAAAAAGGTTGCCGGAATGTTGTTTTCTTTGAGGATCGCAAGAATTTCCGGGGTGTAGCGGGAGGGGCCGTCATCAAAGGTCAGGGCAATTTCCGGCTGATCGGCGCTTCCCCGCCAATAAACAGTTCCGCCCCACTGCTTTGGCCAGAACCATTCAATCGGCGCCGAAACAATTTCCAGCAATATTGCGGCAGAGAGAGCAATAAAAAAAATTTTCCACCGTCTTTCAAATGTGATTCACTTGATTTATTCAAAAATTTGCAAAGTTTCCATCCACGCGGTTCTACGGCCCGGGTTGGCAGCCAGCCCGGCTCCGGTTGGGTTGCCGGCTTCCTTGATTAAACCGGCGCGCCTTGTTTTCATTTTAACAGCAGCGCTTTTCTTGTCTGAACCCGGCCAGCGGATTCCAGCCTGAAGTAATAGACGCCGCTGGCCATCCCCTGGGCATTCCATTGGTATCGATGAGCGCCTGCGGAAAGTTTATCCGCCGCCAATTGGGCCACTTCTTTGCCGTAAAGGTCATAAACCGTCAGCGAGACAAAACCGGGCTTTTGCAAGGTAAACTCAATCGTGGTGTTGGGATTAAAGGGGTTGGGGTAGTTTTGCTTCAGTGTAAAAGAACGCGCCGGGGCTTGATCTGCCCGGTCGTCAATGCCGGTAAGCCGGAGCATTTCGGTCATGATTTCCCCGGTAGCGTATTCCGGGTTGAGGTCTAACAGGGCGCTGGCCGTTACCGCCATATCCGGTGTGCGGCGATATTGGGAGGAGACATAGTTTGGCCTGATCTGCGGCCCCAGCGCCAGGAACATGATATGCCGGCATCCTTCACACCCGTCCCCATGGCCGCTGAAACCGCCGTGCTGGTCGTCATGCCGACCGTGATCGTTAGTAACAAACAGGTAGGTGGAGTCCTGGTAGAACGGGTCGGCTTGCAGGGCGTTCCAGAGCACTCCCACAATGCTGTCTGCGGATTGTATGGCGGCCACATAGTCGGACCAGACGCCGCTGTGCCCCGCGCCGTCGACATCGGCAAGATAGACCCAGAGAAAATTGGGATGAAAGGTGTTCATCACCCACTGGGTTTCGTTGGCGACATCGGCATCGGTGCTCCCCACACTATGAAAACGCGGCCAGGTCGGCGGTCCGTAATCGGGATGAAAACTGGGCAGCCACAGGCTGTTAATATATTTGAGCACGTAGAAGCAATCTTCCGGGGGAACATTTTTCTGGCCGCGGTAATACTCGAAGATGGTCGGCTTTACAGCATACAAAGTATTATTCCCATTGTAGAGCGTGTCGCGCACCTCGGTCCAGGCGCCGCACCACAGCGCCGGAATTGCCCGGGAGGTGTAGGTCAGAGAATCATTGAAAAATTGGCTCAGATAGGTACCCTGGCTGCCCAGGCTCCACATATTGGGAATATAAGTGTGATTGGGATCGCCAAATGTTTCCGTATAGCGCGCCCCGTCAATAATCACGATCATAAATTTTTTCTCCGCCCGGGCGGTGGAGAAGGCGCCCTGGCAGAATAGCAGAAAAATGATCCATACCGGGGAAAGGCGTTTGGCGGCGGAATAAATCCCTGCGGACAGCGGCAAAGCTTTATCGGCAGACAACATGAGGCCTCCACCTGTGATTGGTGAACGATGCTTTATCGGGAACATCTGCGCTGGCGGCAGATCAAAAACCCGGATCGATTGAACCGGCGGTTCCGGATTTTTCCGATTCGGTTTCTATAGAATAAGTAAGTCACACTGAATAGACAATGCTTTTTCAAAGCCGGCCAGTCTTCAACAAGCGTTCAACAGGGTCTTCGGCGTGGGTTTGCTGAACGCCCAAGCCGAAGACTCCGCCTGCTTGACAGTGCTGCCGGCGGAGTCCTCAAATATAAAATATGGTCTATAGCCTGATTAATTCATAAATTATTCACCCCGGCTGGCCGGGGCTAAAACGCAAAGAAACAACATATTAGAAAAAAATCTAAAAAAAATTTAGTTCTTGAATCTCTGTTACAATATATTTCTGAA
>JAJRYW010000403.1 GCA_024275555.1 Calditrichota bacterium
CCTGCTCCAGGCAGAACACCCCCTGCTCCTCCGGAACAAAATCTCCCTCCTGGTAACGGAAATGGACGGCGGCAACCTCTTGCTTGCCAACCGGGATGGAGAAATTGGCGGCATTGGGGCACACCGGAATGCACTTATTGCAGGTGATGCAGTCAAACAGTTCCAGGCGGCTATCGATTTTTCGGGGCGGCTTCCGGTTCATTTAATAATGACACCGGGGATTCTCTGCCAGCGTCGGAACGATGCGGCGGGCGTTGGCCGCCCCGGCCTGGTGCACATCCTGGCAATGCTCCGGTTCGGCGCTCCGGATAATAAACTCTTCCATGTTCGCCGCCCCGGTTTTCTCCATGGCCTCTTTGAGATTCTTCAGATAATCCGCCAGGCGGGTGTACCCGCCGGTTTTCAGCAGGTCGGTGCAAGTAGTAACCGGGCGGAGGTTGCAGCGCACCGCATCCACAAAGTTGTGTTTGCTGATTCCCGCCGAAAAGGAGCAGTGAAAATCGTCGCCCATGGCGGTGCGGAATCGATGCATCAAATTCATGGAAATGACATGCAGCGGCGCGCCGGAGAGATACATCACTTCATCTTTAAAAATATTCTGGTTATTGTGCACCACCAGGGTGTTGGTAAACTTCGCTCCGACCCGCTTGCCATGCTGTGCCGCAAACTCCCGGAGCCGCTTCATCATGGCGATGGCTTCATCGAACTGCAAATCTTCTTCAAAGGCATGGCGATCCAGTTTGATGTGCTCATACCCCAAATCCTCGTGGAGGGTTTTTTCCACAAAGTCGTATCCGGCCAGGGTGGGATTCATTTTTACGATGACATGCAAACCGTGCTCGCGGATGAGGTGCTGCACGATCGCCTCGATTTCATCCCGCGGGCATCCGTGGAAGGTGGACAGCGTGGCGGAGCCGGCGATGTGCGGATCGATATTCAATTTTTTCAAGTGACCGAAGCTGTCGGGCAGTTCGGCTAAAATTCGGGCAATGTCCGCCTCAGCATTGATGATTCGCTCCAGCCAATCATGCACCGGCGGAGAGGAAATACCTGCGAGATCGTAGCCGACCGAGATGTCGAAAACGGTCCGGTAGAAGGGATCGCCCCTGGGAATTCCCAGCAACTCCAGTTCTTCCAGAAATTTAAGCAAAATCCAGGCAACCTGGTATTCGCGCAGGCTGTCTTCCAGCCGCAACTCCTGCGACCATTCCACGTTGAAGCCGATGTTGCGTACATCAATGCAGGGGCGGGGGATTTCCAGTAGATCTTTGATCTGCACGGTTTTTAGTTCCATGATCCGCGCCCCGCCCAGGAAGGAGAGCAGGATGTTTTGGGCTAACTGGGTGTGGGGACCGGAAGCCGGCCCCAGCACCGTGGCGGCCCTGCGATCGTGAAAGTCCACCGAAAAATCCAGGCCGGGATAACCCAGGTAGAATTTGCGTTTGGGATAGCCATAAATCGTCTCCGTAGCGCGGAATTCGGCCAATATGCTGATCAAGTGTGTGCTTAAATCGACGCCGGTTAATTCAGCCATAAATCAGAAACTCCTTTGTCTTGCCGGTATACCTTTTCTGTGTTCAGCTTTGCCCCGGGAAATTAATTGCCGTTCCTGCGGGGCTTGTTCATGCCGGAGGGATTATTTTCTAAAACTAACGCGTCATAAGCTAATATTGTCCGGGGAAAATATCCAATGATTTTCGATGATTTTGGGGTGGGTGCTGGAGAGCAGGGGTCATAGAACTCCGGTAAATTCTGTTTTTACCCGGAGGCAGGAGCCTCTGGCAGGGCATTCCAGGGCGGGAGCCCTGGAATGAGTAAATTTACCCTCCGAACGTTTTTGGTATAACAAATATGCTACACCATCCGGATCGAAGGCAATTACCGGGTCGCCGCCGTCGTCTCCCAGTGCATTTTCGGCGCCGTTCCAGGTGTTCCCTCCATCAAAAGTGTAATAGTAACTGATCTGTTTCTGTGTCCCTGATCCAAAGATGGTAATTGCCGTTCCCACCAGGTTTTGTGGATTCGTGGGGTTCACAGCAATCACGGCTTCCACTTGCGCCCTGTCGCTGTTGAAGATACGCTGTTGCGCATTGACTGAAAAAAAGACCGTTAAAATGAGAAACAAATGTGAGACAGATTTAAACGTGCTTTTCATTGTGGTATCCTCTACTTTTTAGGTTGAATCATTATTCTTGCCGTAGGCCGTGTAAGATGATTGCCTGATCCCCCCTCCAACCAACCGCAACGAACAAGCTGGATTGATAGTCTACCGAGCCGTAAGTGCCCGTAAATGTCGGTAATTCCCGACCGCTGTAATGACGCCAGTCAACACCATTGTAATGTGAAACCAGGCCAAATGAACCGGTAATGACAATGTCATTAATTGTATTTCCGCGGATGGCAGATTTGTATAAAAGTGGGTGAGTTGTGTCAGCTTGCCAAACTCTTAAGGGATTATTGGTGTAAAAAACTCCATCACCAACTACATAATATTTTTTATCAGGAACAAACCAGATACTGCTCAGCCCCAAAGGTAAGCCTTCTCCGGAAATTTGAATGATAGCCGTTCCCTGGATTCTCAACAATAGTTTTGCTGTCGGATTAACCGGCCCAAAAGAGGCCACCGCCAGAACTTCATAATTGCCGGTGCGGGGATTCATCGCCCCCCAAACATCCTGGATGGGCAGGTCTGTGCCGCTCTCTATCCGCTGCCAACTGCTGCCGTCGTAGTGGACGATGGTACCTGCCCCACCTACGGCATATAAGTTATTAGAATCCATTCCCCAGATCTTGGTGATAGCCCCCTCAAGCAAGGCATTCATCCTACAGTCCATATCAAAATTGTTTCCATCAAAATGAACGATGCTCCCTCCATTTGAGAAGTAAATCGTTTGTTCATCAAAAACCCAAACAGTTTTCAAGGGTGGAAAATCTACAGCGCTACAGGGCCCAATAAACGGTATCCGTTTCAACTCCC
>JAJRYW010000404.1 GCA_024275555.1 Calditrichota bacterium
CCCCGAAATCGGGGAGGGAGGCCGGTTTCCCTCCCGGCCAGCCGGGAGGGATTAAGGGGGGACATTACTATTGCATGAAGACAACGACACAAATACGTTTCATTTTTTCGGCAACTAATTCACGTCTCAATAACCACCCATCACCATTCACCACTCACCACTCACCACTCACCACTCACCACTCACCACTCACCAAAAAAATCTGCAAAAAATTCATTTTCCCTGTGCAAAAACGGTTTGTTTTTTTCCCTCTATAAATGAGGGGCATTTTACGAGCCGTCCTGAAAATAGCCTTTACCAGTGAGCGCTGAAGAGAAGCCCGGAGACACTTTTTCATAGAGAGGGAGCGCCCCATCACCGGAAAAACAAAACGGCGAGGAGCATTGTGAATCACTATTTCTTAATCAGCCTGTTTTTTTTAGTTGGCTGCGCTGCCGGGATAAAGGAGCGCCCGGACAAGATGGACGCCCTGCTGCGGCAGAAAATTGCCGCCGTGGAAAAATCCAAGAGTTCGGAAGCGATCCTGATCCTCGGCAAATGTTCCCGGGCCATCGATGAGCCGATCAAACAGGCGCTCCGGCAAACCGGCGCGGAACTGGGCAGTGTTGCCGGGGCTGTTTTTACTGCATCGGCCACAGCGGCGCAAGTCCGGGCTTTAACCGCCCTGGAGGTCGTCGAGCAATTGCAGCTATCCGTAGAACGGGATCGACAATTACCGTAAATCATTGTTAAACCATAAAGCAGGAGTTTTGTCATGAAAAGAACGTTCTATATATGGATATTGCTGATAGCGGGGGCGGTCTGGCTGAACGCCCAACCCTTCTGGCAGATTGGGGTGAATAAGCCGCTTCCTTTAAATGCGGAGAAGCAAATAATCGCCCCGGTGGGAGAAGCCTCAGCAGCGGACGCCAAGAGCGATCCCCTGCTGCGCCGCCTGGTTGGTCAGTATAATTACGCTATGGAGCTGGGCCAGCCGGCCGAGAGTGTTTACCGGCGTTTTCAGGAAATTGCCGGGCTATCGTACCGGCCGGAGAGCGGGCTGTGGATCTCGGTGTTGATCAAATCCGGCGACCCGGTGCGCACTCAACAGCGGGTCGCTAAACTTGGCGGGTCAACCGGCAGCGTTATCGGACAGATTCTTACCGCGGAAGCGCCCATCGGGCAGGTAAGCACGTTGCTCGACGCCGGGGAGGTGTCGTTTGTGCAGGCCAGCAGCAAAGCCTACCCCCAGTTGGATGTCAGCCGGCTGGAGATTGGGGCGGACCTGGTTCACAATGGAATCGGCCTGAACCGGCCTTACTGGGGGGTAGGAGTCGTTGTCGGGGTGCTGGATAGCGGCATCGACTGGTCGCACCCGGATTTTTATGATTATAACGGCAACACCCGGATTCGCTATTTGTGGGACATGTCCGGCAACGGCAATCCCCCTTCCGGGTACAACTACGGCACGGAATGGACCCAGGCCCAAATCAACGCCGGGCAAAGCACCGAGATTGACGGCAACGGGGGACAGGGACACGGCACCCATGTTACCGGAACAGCCGCTGGGGGCGGATACGCGCGGCCCGATTATACCGGAATCGCCCCGGAAGCGGACATCATTTTTGTCAAAGGCATCCGCGACCACAACAGCAACGGCGGCTTTAGCGACGTGGATATTGTCAACGGAACCAATTACATCATTTCCCAGGCCCAGGCGATGGGGAAACCGGTGTCGGTTAATTTGAGCCTGGGCGGCCACTTTGGCGCCCATGACGGATCCAGTCTCCAGGAACAGGCCCTGAGCAGCCTGACCGGCCCCGGGCGGGTGATCACCGTTGCCGCCGGAAATGACGGCGGAAAAACCATCCACCTTAATTATGCCGCCAGCGGCAGCGCCATCAGCGAGGCCTCGCAAACCTTCTGGCTGATCGACCAGAACGCCTCGCTTTCCTTAGCAGACATGTGGTATAATCCCGGGAATATCAGCGTCGGGTTAGCCGTGTATGATTTTGGCCTCAACCTGCTCGCTTTTACCAATCCGATTGCACCGGGCCAGAATATCGAAAATGTGATCATGACCGACGGGTTCATCAATTTCGGGCAGGTATCGATTGACGCCCGCACCATCCAGGACCCCAACAACAATGCCAGCCGGGTTTTGTTTGTCATAGACAGCAACAACGGGCAGTTCCCGATTTCTCAATTCGTTTGGTCGCTTTACACTTTCGGCAACGGCGTTTTGGACGCCTGGATACCGGTGGGAGGCAATTTCACCATCGACTCCGACCCTGTTTTTGGGATAATGCCCGGCGACAACAATAAGACCATCGGTATTCCCGGCACCGCCCAGCAGGTTATCTGCGTCGGTTCTTATGTCACCAAAAACCAGTGGATTGATGTCGACGGTATTTTGCGCCAGCAGCCCGGCAATCCCCCGCTGGGCGCAATCTCCAGCTTCAGCAGCCTTGGCCCTACCCGCGACGGGCGCATGAAACCGGACATCACCGCACCGGGAGAAGTGATTGTAGCGGCGTTGTCGAGCAGCCTTACTATCGGGCAGGGAGTGCAGCGGGAAGAGATCATCCTGGGAGGGATGCACCGGAAGATGCAGGGAACCAGCATGGCCGCCCCGCATGTAACCGGATTAGCAGCGCTGATGCTGGAGCGGAACGGCGGCCTGGATTATCAGAACACACTGAACATCCTGCGCACCACCGCCAGACCCCAGGGCGGCCCCAACAAC
>JAJRYW010000019.1 GCA_024275555.1 Calditrichota bacterium
AATCGGGGGGAAACCGGCCTCCCTCCCCGATTTCGGGGAGGGCTGGGGTGGGGAAATTTCATGGGAAATTCGTTCATCACATTCAAACAATTTCATTCTCATACTAATTCACGCCTCTATAATCAGCAGCTAACAAAAAAGTGTACGGTAGAGAAACGGCAACGAAAGTAGGCCTCTTTCCCGAATTCTCCTAAAATTAAAAACGGAATACCCGCGCTTCCGGGTATTCCGTTCAAATAATCAATCCTGGTAATCGTTAGCGACGATCGCCATATTTTCTCAAGAATTTTTCTACCCGGCCCGCAGAGTCTACCAGGTGCTGTTTCCCGGTAAAAAAGGGATGCGAGGAACTGGAAATTTCCACCTTTACCAGGGGATATTCATTTCCATCTTCCCACTTGATGGTATCCTTGCTCTGGGCAGTAGAGCGGGTCAAAATAGTCTCGTCGGTAGAAATATCCTTATAAACGACCAGGCGATATTGGGGATGAATGCCTTTTTTCATTTCAAAATGCTCCTTTCAACTATAAAATCGGGCAAAGATATATAAAAATACATGCCAATGCAAGTCTTCCGTAAAGAGTTAAAACCGGAAAGCTTAAGAACTCATGCTGTCCAAAAAGTCTTCGTTGGAGCGGGTGGTGCGCATCTTGCCCAATAAAAACTCCATGGCTTCGATGGGGTTCATTTCGTTGAGCAATTTGCGGAGGACCCACACCCGGGCCAACTCTTTCTTGGAGAGCAGCAATTCCTCTTTCCGGGTTCCGGAACTGTTGATGTCGATTGCCGGGAAAATTCTGCGGTCGGCCAAACGGCGATCCAGCACAATTTCCATGTTGCCGGTTCCTTTAAACTCCTCGAAAATCACCTCGTCCATCCGCGAGCCGGTTTGCACCAGGGCGGTGGCGATGATGGTCAAGCTGCCGCCTTCTTCGATGTTCCGGGCGGCGCCGAAGAAACGCTTGGGGTGACGTAAGGCGTTTGAATCCACACCCCCGGAGAGGATCTTCCCGGAGTGCGGCACCACCGTGTTGTGGGCCCGGGCCAGGCGGGTAATGCTGTCCAGCAGGATGACCACATCCTTCCCGTATTCGACCAGCCGTTTGGCCTTCTCCAGGACCATGTCCGCCACGGCGACATGCCGGTCGGGCGGCTCATCAAAGGTAGAGGATACCACTTCGGCCTTCACATTGCGCTCCATATCGGTCACCTCTTCGGGGCGCTCGTCGATCAGCACCACAATCATAATCACATCGGGATTGTTGGTGGTAATGGAGTTGGCAATCTTTTGCATGATCACGGTTTTCCCTGCCCGGGGGGGAGAAACAATCAATCCGCGCTGCCCTTTGCCAATCGGGGTCAGCAGATTCATGATCCGCATGGTGTACTCTTTGGCGTGGGTTTCCAGATCGAGACGCTCGTTGGGATAAATCGGGGTGAGATTGTCGAACAGGTTGATTTCCCGCTTGCGTTCCGGGCTCTCAAAGTTGACCGCCTCGACCCGCAGCAGCGCAAAAAAACGCTCGTTATCTTTGGGCGGGCGAATCTGACCGGAGATGGTGTCCCCGGTGCGCAGATCAAACCGCTTAATCTGGGAAGGGGATACGTAGATGTCGTCGGGACCGGGAAGATAGTTGAATTTAGGGGAACGCAAAAAGCCATAACCATCGGGTAAGACTTCCAGCACTCCCTCGGAAAAAATCAATCCTTCCTGGGCGGTTTGCTCTTCCAAAATTTTAAAAATGAGCTCTTGTTTTTTGAGGCCAGAGGTTCCCTGGATACCCAGTTCCTGGGCGACCTGGTTCAGCTCTGAAATTTTTAGTGTCTTCAACGATTCTAAATCAAGCATAGTAGAATCACTCCTGG
This sequence comes from Calditrichota bacterium, assembly GCA_024275555.1. GTDB lineage: Bacteria > Calditrichota > Calditrichia > RBG-13-44-9 > J075 > JAJRYW01. Next base: position 1,867 of record JAJRYW010000019.1, read on the forward strand.
TTACGTGTTGATAAAATATTCAAATCGGATTCGTTTAACTCATAGATTTTCTCAAGGAGATGCCTCACGGACCAGAGGAAAGGGAGGCAAACGGAAGATTATTGAAGTTTTAACTCGCCTCAAAATATAAATCCGCTCCCTTGAAAAATCAAGACAATTGTTTTCAGACCTGCAATTCAACATTGGTTATACTGCAATTCAGTTGCCGGTAGGCTTCGCCGGCCAGGTAATGGGAACCGATCAGCAGCCAGGGCTGATTGTCTGCCGTCGTCTGCTGAATTAAATCCAGCAATTGCGAAAAATTATCCAGTATTTGTGCGGTTCCTCCCGCGGCTGTAATCGCCTCATAAAGCTTTTCCGGCGGCAGCGGCGCCCGGGTCGATAGCGGGATCACATACACCCGTTGGCATCCCCCGGCCAGCAACTTCCCCACTTCCACATAGTCTTTATCATCCTGCAAATACACCGCCGCCCGTATGGCCGTTTTGGGAAAAAATCGATGTACAAAATCCAGGCTCTTTTTTACCCCGGCGGGATTATGGGACACATCGACAATAACCGGGGGCGAAGCGGAGACCAGGTCCAGCCGTCCCCGCCATGCTACAGAAGCCAACCCTTTTTGTATAGACCTTTCCGAGACCGGAAATGATTCCTGCAGATGCCAGGCAATCGCCAGGGCAAGCAGCGCGTTTTCAGATTGGTGCAAACCGGCTAATGACAGGAAAATATTGCTCAGGTTCCAACTGCGATAGCGCAAATCAACATAACTACCATAGAGCAGGAGTTGCCGGAAGGAACAGGCACTATTATCGAAAATATTTTCAAAACTTGAACCTGTTTTTTTACATTTTTGCTCCAGCACCCGCAATATCCGCGGATCATGATTATTGGTTAAGCAAACCACACCCGGTTTGATAATCCCGGCTTTCTCGGCGGCAATCTCTTCCAGCGTATTTCCCAGGTAATTTTGATGATCCATATCCACCGGGGTAATTGCCGTTGCCAGGGGAGAAACCACATTGGTGGAATCCAGACGCCCGCCCATGCCGGTCTCCAGGATGGCAATATCTACTCCCTGTTCACGAAAATACCAAAAAGCCATAGCGGTGCTGACTTCAAAAAAAGAGGGTTGGATACGTTCCACACAGGAGCGGATCATCGCGGTAAAATCGATCACGGCTTCTTGGGGTATGGGTTGGCGATTAACCCGGATTCGCTCTGTGAAATCCAGCAAGTGCGGCGAGGTGTATAGCCCGACCTTCCGGCCGGACTGAATTAAAATTGATTCCAGGATTGCCGCAGTAGATCCTTTGCCGTTGGTGCCGGCAATGTGCACGGACGGCCAGGAACGCTCCGGACGGCCCAGTTCCGACAGCAGCACCCGGATGTTATCCAGGCTCCACTTGACGCCGGCCCGCTGCAATTGAAAAAGATAGTCTACGATACGCTGATAGTTTTCCATAAAAGAATTACGGCTGAAGTTGTGGGAAGGGTTTTATTGAATCAGAATCGATTTACCGCAAAATCCGGTGAGGCGATGGAGAAAAAAATTACGGCTGAATCGGATCGGAGGAATAGTTCCCGAGTCTGGTTGCTCCTCTCTAATGTTCATCTTGTACCGTTGCGGCCGGTATGGTTTTAGGGATATTCCAAAACCGGGCCGGACAGGTCAGTAATCGCCATTGCCCGGTGATCAGGGCGCCCGTTTTACCTGCTGCTGTTCCTTCACTTGTTCGCTGATCATCCCGAACCGGCGTTCCCGGCGCATGTAGCTAACCAGCGCTGCGCAAAACTGTTCGCGGCGGAAGCTTGGCCAGAGGGTGCGGGTAAGATAAATCTCGGTATAGGCCAATTGCCAGAGCAAAAAGTTGCTGATGCGCTGCTCGCCGCTGGTGCGGATCAGCAAATCGGGATCAGGCAGATGACGGGTGTAGAGCGCATTGGAGAAGGTGTTCTCATCGATCTCGTCCACCGACATTTCGCCCGTTTTTACCTGGCCGGCAATTTTTTTCACCGCTTGCAGGATTTCCGCACGGGAGCCGTAACTGAGCGCCAAATTCAGGATCAGGCCGGTATTTTGGCTGGTGCGCTCAATGGATTCCATCAATTCCTGGCGGGCAAACACCGGCAGATCATTTAAATCCCCGATGGCGGAAAGACGAACGTTGTTTTGCAGCAATTCGTTAATCTCGTTTCTGAGGGCGATGACCAGAAGTTTCATCAGAGTGGAAACTTCATCCTGGGGCCGCTTCCAGTTTTCTTTCGAGAAGGTATACAGGGTCAAAACCTGAATACCGAATTCTCCGGCAGCGCGCACAATTTCTTTAACGGACTTTACCCCCTCCCGGTGGCCGGCTGCCCGGGGAAGCGCGCGACGTTTTGCCCAGCGCCCGTTTCCGTCCATAATAATCGCCACATGTTCCGGTAGAGAATAACCTTGCCGCAATAAACTGAGTAGTTCCGCTTCTTTTGTCGAATAGCGTTTCATCGCCTCAAACATACCCTTACCCTTCTGTTGGATAATCTAAGACAAGCTCCCAATATCGTTTTTTTCAATAAAAAAACAAAGAGATAATGGAAATTATTTTACTGTTGATCAGAGTTCCAATCCTTGCCCGCTCCGCAATTTTACTGCTCCGCTAATAGGAACGGCAAAAACCATCAAATCTTAATGCAAAGAGCTTTGTAAAACAAAGTTTTTTGATAAAAAAAAGGTCATGATACCAGCAACGGTTTAATCCAGGCAAAAGGGATTTTCGATTTTTGCTCTCCCTGGGTAATTGCTTCTGCGGCGGTCTTCAGAACTTCTTCCAGCGCCTGGAGATATTCGATAAACTGTTCCCGGCCGGCGTCGGTAAGCATCACCGTGGTTCGCGGCTTTGCCCCGACAAATTTTTTCTCTATAAAAATGATCCCGGCGTCTTCCAGGGTTTTCAGATGCCGGTTCAAATTGCCGTCGGTTAGCTCGCAGAGAGCCTTTAACTCTTTAAACCGCAGGCCATTAGCCGAATTACTGAGTGCGGACAGGATGGCCAATCGGTTCGGCTCATGAAAAACCCGCTTCAGCGCACCGAAGGGGCTCTCAGATTTGCTCGACATGTCTTTCCTCCTTTACAAAAAATATCCGGAGCACATCGGATACCGAAACATGCTCATCCCCGAAGTGCAAAATTACCCCGCCGGCCCACTCCCCGACAAAGAAAACCACGCCCATTGGCCAGGGATTCAGAAACGAGATGTCATTGATCAGCAGAGAGATGGTGCCGCCAATTAAATAATAGACTCCAACCAGCCAGATGCGGCGGGGCAGTACATGCCGGGAAGCTAAATTGGCCAGACCAAAAAGGCTCATCCATATTCCGAACAGGTATTGATGGAGTCCGTTGCTGAGCATCACCGCGGTAAGCACTGCCCCGGTAATGATCGCCGGCAGGGCGTCCAGGGTTGGCTTTAACTTGCGGATGTCCCGTTTCACTTTCGGGTCAAACAGAAACCAGTGCACCAGGGCCCCGAAATTGAGCAACACACCAAAAAGGGCAACCATCCCCCACCCCAGGGCATGGGCTGTGGGCGACTGGGGGAAATACGAGGAACTCATTATGAAAGCTGCCGCTAATGCCGCCGTACCGCAAATTGCCCGGGCCCGGCCGGAGTACCCCTTAAAACGCTGGTTTTCCAGAATTTTTTTCTGTAGTTCCCGAACCTGCTCCAGGGCATGATGGATGTGGTTGGCAATCATTCTTTATCCCCTAAATGTTAGCTGAATATATGCAAAGACAAATTACTTTGCAATACAAAGTGTTTTTTTGATAGACCTGGCTACTAATTTCGGCGGCCGTTGGCAAAAAGTTAGCAAATTCTCGCAAGGGAGATTGATCAAAAGGACTCCGCCAGGTACGCATGGATTTCTTCCCAGGATTTTGCCAGAAAAAGCCACAGGGGCATAAGCAGCACCCGCTGCTCATTTTCTTCAATCATCTGTAATTTTTGCGGATGAATCAATATGCCGTTTTTTAAATTATGATGGCTCAAATAGTAAAACAAGCTGAACACGCACCGCTCGGTATCCTGAGAATTTAGCGCCACGCCGATTGGAAAGCCATCCGGAAGAATAAAATCGATTTCTACTTTTTCCCGCCAGTGATAAACATCCACGCCGAATTGAAAACGCAATTGAGTGAAGACCGCGTTGCGAAAACGTTTTATTGCTGCCGAGTCGGAATCTGTTTTGATGGCGGCAAAAAAACCGTTATCCACGCAGTAGACTTTTTTAGGCCGGTTGGCGCTGAGCAGGTCCTCTTTGACGAAAGAATAGCGGGGCGAGGTAAAGATCAGGTAGACTTCTTTCAGATAGGCGATCAGCTCCAGGACCGTGGTTCGGTTGCTCCCCGCCACCTGAGCCACCCGGCTGACATTGAGGTAATTCCCCATGTTAAAAATGAGATAAAGCGCCAGTTTCTGCAAGGTCTCCAACTTGCGGATGTTGTAGCGCTGGGCAATATCACGCAGGATAATATCGCTGATGTACTGCTGCAAGGTGAGGATATTCCCTTCCCGCCCGGGATTCTTGATCATCTCCGGAAAACCTCCCCCATCCAGAAATTTTTCCAGGTGCTCGGCAATCCCCTGCATGGACTTGGCCAGGTAGAGCGCATCGATTGACTTTTTGGCAACCTCCCCGTGCAAGCCGGCTTCATGATAGGACAGGTACTCGCGAAAAGAAAACGGGAAGACCTCTACCGAAACCTGGCGGCCGGTAAGGAGGCTGGCCAGTTCTCTGGAAAACAGGGAAGAGGACGACCCGGTAATGATAAATTTGAGTTGGTCGGATTGTTCGTAATGGGCCCGCAGCCATTTCTCAAAGCCGGGGATTTCCTGGATCTCATCCAGCAGAATATAACGGCGGCCCTCTTCCGGCGGCAGTTCCCGGTAAACCCGGTAGATTTTATCCAGGGTATCCAACGACTTGACGCCGCCCAACCGGTAGTCTTCCAGGTTCATAAAAAGGATATTTTTACGGGGGACGCCGGTGCGGATCAAATCGTTGATCAGCAGTTTCAGCAAACTGCTCTTCCCGGCGCGACGAATGCCCTTTAGCACCAGAATTTCCCGCCGCTCGGTCAAATCGAGCAGCTTCCGGCAATACCGGTCGCGCTCAATTAAATCGTACTGGAAATCCGGCGCCCAGTGCGGATTGTAAGATCGGATCAGATCAAGCATAAATCAGCCATCATAATTAACAATATATTTTTTGTTAGTTATGATTAACAATTTTGTCGGTAAAACACAAGTCTTTTTTAGGAAACCGAACGGCGGGCCAGGTTTACGGCATGGCGGAAGAACAGCATCATCGAGAACATCATTGCATCCGGGTGGAGTTCCTGAAGTCCGAACAGCCAGACCGGCAAAAGCCCGGCGGTTCCCAGGAGCGCCAAAGCAAAGTAGCCGCGCATCCAATCGCTGCGACGCCGTTTTGCCACCATCAGCAGGGCCAAAAGATGGGTTGGCCAGGCCCAGAGCAAATTCCAATTATTCTGGGTAACGTTGTGGTCGGTACCCCACCATAAAAAGGCGATCAACAGACCGACAAAGCCGCTAAGACCGTAGAGGAGATAATCCATCCAAACCATCCGGGGCGGAACGCTCCAGCGCCCGGTAAATTCCTGCAAACTCAGGAACAGCACCAAAACAAGAATCACGGCAAACAAAAAATCCACCCAGGTAACGGAAGTCTCCCGGGCAGTTGATTCCGGGTGCCAGAGCAATGTGTCGGTTTTGGCAACCAGCGGCAGCGCAAGGCCGTCCCGCAAAATCCGTCCCCCGGCAAAAGATTCATATAAAAAATCCGGCAGGAAAAGCGCATCGCGGGGTTCGGCAATCCGGTCCGCTTTGGAGCCTAAACCCAGGTTAATTCCCAGGCTGCTCCAGGGATGATTGCCCAGGTACAAATTCAGATAGCCCCGAAAGGTCAAGCGGCGTTTCTCATTGTAGTAAAGCTGAAGACTCTCGCCTAATTGACCTTCAAAAACATCCCGGATACGCGTGGCGCAATTATCAAAAAAGAAATCGTAGCGGTAACTTCGGTTTTCCGGCCGGTTGTTCCAGCGCAAAAACTGAAATACCTTGTCGCGCTGGCTGGCGGTTAAATTCAATTGCTGTTCGATGATGGAGCGCTGCTCTACTTTCATCTGTTCGTAGGCGTAAATATATCGATATGCGGAAAGCAAATAATCCAGTTTCCCCCGCGCAAATTTGATGTAAAAGCCGGGCTGGTTAAAATCGAATGTACCATAGTTGAAAACGATGTCCAGATCGAACGCCGGGTCTACCACGCGGATGGCGCTGTGCCCGAACGTGGAATAGAGCGCATCCCCGGGAGAGACCGTCAGCAAAGAGATGCGCGCCTGCGGGGATAAATGACCCGGCGTTTGCGCCGAAGCCCGGCCGGCCATTCCCCAAAAGCCAAAGAGCAGCACGGATAGCAGCGCGGCTGAGCATGAGAAACGGTTTTTCATCGACATGATTTTTCGTTGCTTGAAGCGTGAACCATTTAGACGAAACAGCGTAAGAAAAACGATCCCACTAAAATACCGTATGGATGGCATTTCTGCAACACCGGAATCGAATTCGGCAAACCATTGATCCGCGGCGAGTATAAAAAGTGCATGGTATGAAAAATCACCTATAAAACAGCGCCAACACGGCGAAGATAAAGTATTCTTTACATCTATTAACGAGGCGCCATAATGAAATTTATTATCGTTACCGCGATGTTAATTCTGGCAGCGTCTTGCGGGATTTCTGACCGCAACCCTCTTTCCGGCAAGGATACTTCGCTGCCCTCTACCGACCAGGGCGATTCCGATAGCTGGCGTATTGTCAGCATCACCGCTTCTCCGGCAATTATCAGCCGGGAGGAGACCAGCACCATTACCATACGGGTTGACAGATTCTATGGGCTGTATTTTGAATGGCAAACCAGCCTGGGCGAGCTGAGCGGATCGGGAACCTGGGTTCAACTGACCCCGGACGACTGCTGCACCGGCGTCTACCAGGTCTCCTGCACCGTCTCCGACGGCTTTGGCCGAAGTGAGATTGCCTCGGTTGATGTGCTGGTTCAATAAGCCCTGTGCATTAAAAAGTCGCCTGCACTTTTCCCGGGGAGATAACCGGTAAAAGAAGAACCCCTGTAACTCCCTCCCTGCTTTATACTTAAATCTACAGATTAGCTTTTACACGCACAGCGGAACCGCTGCGGCGGCTTTGCTGGCATTGTTTATGCTAAAATGACTTCCGATAGCATTCCGGCAGGGAACGCCTTATTTTCGACGAGTGATGCAGAAATCAGTTCTTGAATACGGAGAATGCTATGAAGCTATATTACTTTGGGCCAATGGCGCTGATGCTTATTCTGGCGCTGGCCTGCCAGTCTGAATTAAAGACGCCCCCGCCTGCCCCGGGAGGTGAAGAAGAGCCGCTATCCCTACCAAAAGTTACCGTGATGAACCGGATCGTTCCGGAGGATATCCGTCAGGACCCCTTTACGCTCACCAAAGTGGAAATGCCCGATCAGCATATCCTGGCCTTGGAGGTGTCCTACAGCGGCGGATGCCAAAAGCACCGGTTTGATTTGTATTTTACCACCTTTTTTGACACAAGCACACCGGAACATGTGGCGGCCCTCCTGGCCCACAACGACCACAACGACCCCTGCGACAGCTGGCAGCAGCAAACGCTTTATTTTGACCTGAGCCCCCTTGCCGAAGCATATCGGTCTCACACCGGCAAAACTTCCGGCAGGTTAGTCATTGCCTTTCCGGATGCAAAGTATGAGGAACAGGAGATCATCTACCAGTTCTAAATGTCCGGCCAACAGGCTGTTTCTCATACCGGTTAATCATCGCAGAGACGCTGCGGGCTCAGCGCTTTGCAGCAACGTCTCTGCGAGTTCAGCAATTATTCATCGGCAGGCATCAATAAGCGCCGTAACGGAGACGGGTTAACAGAATCGGCCCCCAGCGATGCTTATGGATCAGGAACAGGTTGTCAAATTCATTGGCGGAAATCGACGGCGGCGGAGAGACGCCCAAACCGGCGATGATATCCGGCAAGGTGTGCGAGTGCCCGACCACTAAAACCGTTTTCCCGCGATAGTTGTTGCTGATTTGAGAGACCAGCTCCGCAATAGCCGTTTCGGCCAGGACGATGTTGCTTAATCCCAACTGCGCTTCCACCGAGTCGGCGGTTTGCTGGGTGCGCAATCGGTCGGTCACAGAAATCGCATCGATCCCGGCGGATTGCAGCGCATGGGCCAAATCCCCGGCCCGCTGATGTCCCGCCGGGGTCAGGGGCGGATCGCTTCCGGCGGCTCTCTCGGCATGGCGCACCAGCAGAATGGTGGTCGCCGGATTATTGAAACAGCGGAAATACACAACAACAATCAGAATACCGAACAGGATAAATACCGGATAAACAAATCTTTTCTGCAAAATCACCTCCACCAGGCGCTTCGGGGAACGGACCAGCCTGTTTTGTTTACGTTAAGAGTTTTGGCGTGCCGGTAGAGCATCAGCAACAGCGCCGCCAGCATAATCAGCAATGTCATCACCTGTGAGGGTGAAAAATAGCCCAGAATATCGCGGGGGACCCCCCCGCGGAAGAACTCCAGGAAATACCGGTTAAAGGAATAAATCACCCAGTAGAGCAGAAAGAACATTCCGGGCGCCAGCCGCAGCCGTTTCCAGAGAAATGAGAGCAGCAGAAAAATGATCAGGCCGTTCAGCGACAGGTAAAGCTGCACCGGATGCACCGGCAAGGAAAAATCGCTTAAAGGACTGATCAGCCCCTGCTGCACCTGGTAGACAAACGGGATGCTGCCATGCGGATATTGCACCGCCCAGGCGGCTTGGGAGAGTGTCCCGAAATCATCTCCATTGAGGAAGCAGCTCCAGCGCCCGATGAAGGGGCCTAAGCCCAGGGTAACTCCCAGCACATCCAGGTAGGGCAGGGAAGATTGGCGATGAAAAAAGAAATATCCCAACAATCCGGCGGTCCCCCCGAGGTATGCCCCCCAGGAAGCCGTGCCCCCGCTAAGTTGAAAGAGCATCGCCGGTTGGTCCAGAAACTGCTCCGGGTGCATTCCCAGGAAGAAGAGCCGCGCTCCCAGCAATCCCCCCGCCATGGCCCACAGCGCCGCCCCAAGAGCATGATATTGGGAAAGCTCCGCCTTTTTGGAGCGATGCACAAAGACCAGCAGGCCCGCCGTCATCGCCAGGGCGTACACTGCGGCCGGGTAGGGCGTCAGCCAGGAAAAGATGGTGGTGTCAAAACTGCGATTCAGAAATTCTACCAGGGTCGGACGCATATGCACACCACCTATTTTTGATTTGATTTAATCTTACGACGCCAGATCAGTGCAACAAACAAGGGCAGCAAGGTGATCATGGCCATGCCCGGCCGGGTAGCCGCCGAAGCCCCGCAGGCGCATTCGCAGGCCCCGGATTCATTAATAGCAGCCCGGGCCGGGGGAACGCCGGTTAAGAAACTATTGCCGGGGTTGGCGGAACTTCGCACCGTGCCGCCGGAATTATCCGTGGTGGTGACCCGGTAAAAGATTTGATCCGCCGCCTTGAGGGTATTCCAGTCCGCCGCCGGGAGGGTCCAGCTACCGACGCCTCCGGCTCCGGCAAC
>JAJRYW010000405.1 GCA_024275555.1 Calditrichota bacterium
GCTTAATCTTAGCGGCGGGCATGAGCGGCTGTTCATGCCCGCTTGATAAAATTCAATCCAATTTTGCCCACCCCCGGAACCCCTGGGCGGGTGGGGCGTTTTATGGTTTTATCCGACCCTAATTTCCTTTATTATAAATGACATCTATCCGTAAAATTCTTCCGAAGGAGGCGGCTATGAGACGTTCATCTTTCCCCCTTCATTTTTATCTATCTTTTGCTTTTTTGTTCATTTGTATTTCAGTTAGCTTGTGGGCCTTGCCCGGGCCGGTTTCCTACGCCCGGGGAGGGGAAGACGGCTTTAGCGGGGTGGTTGTCCTGGCGGAAACAAACACCCCCGCGACGATTATCCTGCCGGATGACCTGCCGCCGGGGAGCTACCGGGTGCGTTTTTACACGCGGCACGGACAGCTTGCCGCCCGGCTGGATCTTCATCTGGCGGTCGCGCAAAAGCGGATCGATATTGACCCGGCCCGCTTCCCCGGTTCACTGGCGCGGGGTGTATATCTCTACCGGATCGAGGCGGCCAGGGCGGCCTCGCCCTTCCAATCGCCCCTGGAGCTGTTTTTTCAGGATATCTCCCAAACTCACCTGCCGGGCGATTCCCTGGCGGCCGCATTTTGTGAGTTTGGCGACCTGACCGGCGATTCCCTGCCGGATATTTTCCTGGGAATCAATACTTCCTCCAACCCGGTGCAGCCGCAGGTGTTTATCAACACCGGGGATGGGCATTATGAGAACCAGACCGCCCAGCGCCTGCCGCAATTGCCTTTCCTGGCTAACGATGTGCTGCTCTTCGATGTCGACCAGGACGGCGACAACGATGTTTATCTGGCCGGGAATGACGGCACACCCGGAATCCAGGGCAAGGACCGGCTCTGGCTGAATGACGGCCAGGGCCATTTCAGCGACGCGACCGCCACCCATCTGCCCGCCTTGCCGGGGATTTCCACCAACGCCGGATGGGGCGACCTCAACGGCGATACCTATCCGGACCTGGTGATCACCCACCTGGTAACTAATGCCAACACGCCCCTGGTGGTATTGCTCAACGATGGAACCGGTCATTTCAGCGACGCCTCCGGTTTGCTTCCCGCCACCCAATACAACGCTTTCGACGCGGTGATTACCGATCTCAACGGCGATACCCGGGCAGATATTGTGCTGGCCTGCCTGGGGGACCTGGTTATTACCGGGGCCAACGGGAATCCGATCGACACACTGAGCGGACGCAACGCGGCGCTGGTTCAAACCGCCGCCGGGCAATTTGTCGACGAGACCGCCCAGCGCCTGCCGGACATTAACCGCCGGAGCAAATTGATGAAAGTTGCCGATCTCAATAACGATCAGCGCCCGGAGCTTTATTCCCTCAACATCGGCTTCAGTGCGGCGGAGGCGGCCAATGTGCTCTATTGGAACGACGGCAGCGGTATTTTCAGTGATGAAACCGCCGGCCGGCTCCCCGCAGAAACGGTGCTGTGGAACAATGACGCCGAATTCACGGATTTCCAGGGCGACCGGCAGATCGATATATTTATGATCAATGTCATCCCCGGGGGCCCCGCTGATGACGTGCTCTATTTTAACGACTGCGGGTTTTTCAGCGACCAGTCCCGGCATCTGCCGCCGCTGGTGGAGTTTGATGTTTCCTGCACCAGCGCGGATATCGATCAGGACGCCGATGCGGATATCTTTATTTCCCTGGCCGGCGGGGGCGTCGGAGCAAGGCAGCCGGATTTGCTTTATGAGAATATTATCTCGTTCAACGCTGTTGATCCGTTTCCGAGCCCGGTCAAAACTTATACGCTGGAGCAAAATTATCCCAACCCGTTTAACCCCTCTACAGAAGTTGGATTTCGGATCGCGGAATTCGGATTTGTTGAGTTAAC
>JAJRYW010000406.1 GCA_024275555.1 Calditrichota bacterium
AAAATACCACAAAACTGTGGCGGAATTAGCCATTGCCTGGACGCTGATGAACCCGGCGGTAACCTCCGCAATTGTGGGAGCGCGGCGGCCGGAGCAGGTGGAAAAAAATATTGGCGGGGCCGGTTGGGAGATCGCTCCGGAAGATATGAAAACGATTGATCGGCTTTACCGCGAGTTGGTGCTGCCGGCGCTGTCGCAGTAGACCCCGATATCAGGGAACCGCAATACGGGGAATCTCCCGGCTGAGTCGTGCGACAATCTCGTAGTGGATAGTCCCGCAAAGACTGGCCAGTTGGTCGGCGGCAACGGCGTCCTGTCCCTGCCGGCCGATTAATACTACCTCATCCTCCAGTTTGACGCCGGGAATGTCGGTGACATCGACCATCATCAGGTTCATGCAAATCCGCCCGCGCACCGGGGCACGTTTGCCCCGGATCAGCACATAGCCCTGGTTGGATAAACCGCGGTCGTAACCGTCGGAGTAGCCCACCGGCAGGACGGCAATGCGGCTGGCCCGGGTGGTGCGATAAGTGCGGCCGTAGCCGATGCTGCTCTCCGGGGCCACCTGCTTTACCTGGGAAACCCGGGTTTTCCAGGTCAGCACCGGCTGCAGGAGTCCTTCAATATCGTTGTTGTGCTGGATTTTGTAGGATACCAGCGTCTCCCGGGAAGGCCAGAAACCATATTGCCCGATTCCCAGGCGAACCAGGTCAAAATGAGTTTCCGGAAAGAGCAGTGTGGCCGCGGTACAGGCGGTGTGAAGTTTGGGGAGCGTAAAACCCGCCTGGCGGATGGATTTGACCATACGCTGAAAGCGCTGCTTCTGCTGCTCGGCAAAGTGATGATCGGTGGTGTCTTCGATATCGGCAAAGTGGGTGTAGGCGCCTTCCAGGTGCAGGCCCGGGATTGCCGCAATTTGTGATAAGAACCAGGGCAAATCCGCCTCATCAATTCCCTGGCGATTGGCGCCGGTCTCCAGCTTGAGATGCATCCGAAGCGCACCGGATTGCCCTTCGAGAAGTTCGGCCAATTGTCGAACCGTTTCCGGGTTGTAGATCACCAGGCGGAAGTTGCCGGCAACCACTTCTGCCAATCGCGCCAGCGGAACGTGCCCCATGATGAGAATATCCTGATCAAAGCCGGCCTGGCGAAGTTGCTGCGCTTCCGGCAAAGAGTGCACGCAAAAAGAATCCGCCCCGTGCTGCACAGCCATCCGGGCAATCGGCGCCCAGCCGTGCCCGTAAGCGTTGGCCTTCACCACCACGGACAGTTCCCGCTCCGAACCAATCATTTGACGAAAACGGCGGAGATTATTGGCGTAAGCCGATTCGGATAGCTCAATCCAGGTGTTGATTCCCTTGACGTCGATCATGTTCAAATCCATTTAAATTCTGTTTTATTTGCCAATCCGGGAAACGATGAAAAAAAGCGGTCCATGAATACGATATATATCCATTTTTAACATGTTAACCAGGTCTCCCGTTTTTACTTTGAGAGTCTGCAAGACGACTTTATATTTGTATCCAAAAGGAGATACAAGATGGAATTAAGCATGAACGACCAAAAAATCAAAGAACTTATCCGCGAAACTTTTGTTGAGATGCTCCGGGAGGATCGCGAAGGATTCTATGAATTAGTCCTGGAAGCATTAGAGGAAGTTGGATTGGCAAACGCCATCAAAGAAGGCAGGAAGAACAAGCTTGTAAGTGAAGAACGCATCCTCAAAGTTTTAGAAGGCAAAGCATGATCGTTCGGTATGAAGAAAGTTTTGAGAAAGACTTAAAGAGCGTTAAGGATATAAAACTGCGGAAAAGAATAATAGGAATTCTGGAAGAAATTAAAAATGCCCAAAGTTTGAATGAAATCAGAGGCATTAAAAAATTAAAAAGCTATGAAACATACTATCGGATTAGAATTGGAGATTATCGAATAGGAATTGAAATTGTGGAAGGAACGGTTATTTTAACAAGGTTTCTTCATCGAAAAGATATATACAAGTATTTCCCGTAGAAGCAGAACCCCGGATATTTAAATGCCAACCTTAGAAGCTCTCCATTGTCTGCCATAACCAACCTACCCTTACCGTACCTTGTTGCCTGATTTCATGCTCAATCATAAAAAAACCAATCAATGCCCAGGCGGAACACGATGTAATTCTCAATGGTATTGTCAATAATAGAATAATCCTTCGAGAGCAGATTGTCCCAGCTAAAGAAGAGTACAGCGTTGTGAACATGCGCCTGGACCCGCGCATCAATCAGGTGATAATTGCCGTTCGGCTGATTCGTTAATTGATACAGGTAAAGCAGGCGCTCCAGGGATACGGTGCGATAATCGCCCAGGTAGCGCCAATTCAGAATGCCTTCCACTTTGAGGGCCCGTTTAAAGAAGAACTGCCCGGTGCGTAAGGAAGCAACATTGTTTATTTCCGGGACAAAAATCTCCCCGCCCTTTCCGGAGAGCGTTAAATCGTTTTCGATAATAAACTGCCAGATTTTTTTGCGGAACTGCACCCTCAGGCCGTAATTTTCCACATCGGCCTGTTCCCAGCCCAGGGAGTCGGCCCGCAGGCGGGGAACATTTTCTGCGGACACCCAAAAGGGTTGCAGGCGGAACTGATCATTCCCGGAGAAGTTAAGCCGGATTTCTCCCATTGCTCCGCGGCGAAGAATAAAATGGCTTTCCGGGTAAGCCGGGAAAGGGGCGTTGATCAAGGTGCGCCAGAGCATGGGGATAATTTTGGGCTGGCGGAAAACCCGCACGCTCACCCGGTGGTCCCGGCCGAAGCGGATCCCGGCATCCAGCTTCAGCGCTGCTTCCCGGTCGGACTCGCTATGGTAACGCACCCCGATCTCGCCGTCAACAAAGACCCTTCCGGAGTCTTTTTGCAGCAGCACATCCCCCCTGAGTTCGCTCTCCTTCCGTTCCACCCAGAGGGCTTCAGCGCGGTGTTCAAACAGGCTTCCATAAGCTCGCCCGCCAATTTTCCAGGCTTTTATATTGTGAAGATAGGTCAGCTCGGCATGGTAATCCAGGTAGCGGGATTTACGTAGCCGGTCAATTCCCCGGAAGTAGCGGTCGCGGATTAAGTCAACCCCCGGGGTAAAGGAGAGGGAATCGTTTTCTCCCACCCGGCCCCGCAGATGCACCCAGGCGATGTGACCGATCTGCTTCTGTTTATCCCGCCGGGTTCCCAGGACCGGGGCCAGTTTAAAGGTGTGGCGCATCTGCCAGTAATACCAATCACTTTGCCAGGATTTGCCAAACTGCCGGTGGTACTGGGCGCGATAGGTGTTGACCTGAAAATTGGAATAATCCTGTTCCTCCGAGCCTCTTCCTAAAAAGTTGGAGCCGGAGAGCTGGATAAAATTGGTCGGGGAAGTGTTGCGGCGAAAATTGAGGTCCAGGTAGTTCAGACCGATCACATAGTCCTGGCTGTAGATGATCCGGGATTCGGGCTTTTTTTTCACCGGCCGGGGCGCATCGGTGGCCAGTTGATAAGGATAGTCGCGCGGATCCCAGCGGGTGATTTGGTAAATAGGCAGCCATTGCTCATTCCAGACCCCGGTAGCATGGTTTTGGAGCCGGTTGTTGCCGTAGCGGTATTCCAAAAAACCGGGCGGCATCCCCAAAATGGATAAAGAAGCAAAACGCCCTCGCTGCAGATAGGAAATGGGCAGCCGGTCTGCCAGACGAAAACTCCGTTCCTCCTGGTTTAAATCGCCCACTACGGAGATGGAATCGTTTAGCCGGGGTGGAAGCAGCGCCGGGGAGGCGGAGCGGGATGAGTCGGCTTTCTTAACCGGGGAAGGTCGCTGTTGGGCGGCAAGTGTGGCGACGGCGGTAAGCGTAATTAAAAAAAGTAACCGTATAACCGGCAAAGCATTCCGTCTGATCAGCATATCGGTTCCGTTGTTCGATTGAAAAGAAAAATATAAGCTTCACCGCGGTGGAATAAAAACAAATTTCCAGTCGTCAGGATTTCTTGGAAGCGGCCTTGGAAGAATCCGGTCCGGATTTGGGTTTGGAGGATTTCTTCACCGGCGCCGGTTGTAACTCGGCCCGCAACAAGGTCGCAAACCCCTTAAAAGACGGCTTTTGATGATAAAGCAGGTTGGCCAGGCGGTAAATTCGCCCGGAGAACAAGATCAGCACGATGATGGAAAAAAGCATAATGCCGGAACTGATGTAATAATCGACCAGGGGCGGTTCCCCGAGCGGGGTGCGCAAGACCATGAAGGTAGGCGTCAGGAAAGGAATGAAGGAGAGAATCCGCACCAACAATGAATCCGGTGAGAGCAACACCAAAATAACCAGGGCGATGGGAAAGATGGAGAGAATCCGCATCACCTGGGTGAGGTTGTGGGCGTCCTGCTCTGAGGAGGACAGCGAGCCCACCCCCGCAAAAATCGAGGCAAAAAAGAGGTAGCCGAGGATAAAGTAGAGGATGAAAATCCCGGCGTTGTGCACGTTTAAGAAAGGATACTCTTTAACCGGGATGATATCCGTGAAAACAAATAGCATGACAATGGCGATCCAGATAAATATTTGCAATAAGCCGAGCACTCCCAGGCCGGCCAGCTTTCCCCCCAAAAGCTGGTAGGTGCGCACCGAGGCCAGCAGCGGCTCCACCACTTTTCCTGATTTTTCCTGAATGACCGAGGAAAAAAGATAGCCGCTGCTGGTAAAAATGCTGATAAATAAAAACAGCACCACCACAATCGGGGCCAGGTAGGTGATGCGGAAATTGAACTCCCGTTTTATCTTGCCTTCACTTAAAAACTCCATGATCTGAATGGGGCGGAGATATTCCTGGATTTGAGTAATGCTTAACCCTTCCTGGCGCATGCGCTGCTTAATCAGCACGGCCTGGATGGCCTGTTCCAGGAACTGGAGCCGTAAAAAGCTGCGGGGTTGGCGGGAATGAAATTCCACTTCGCCTTCCCGGAAGCGGTCCGGCTGAATAAGCAGGTAGCCGGACACGTGTTTAACTTCCACCAGGCTATCCGCTTTTTTTATGACCGCTTCAGTCAGAAGCGAGTCGAGCGACATCTTTAAACGGTTGTATTCAATCTCGGTCAAATCGCGGTTTTCCCGGGTGCGAATCATTTCTTCATAGGAACGGCTGAGCTGCAGGGTGCGGTTCCGCGACGCCGGCCGCTGGAAAATATATTTGCGCCGCTCCTTTACTTTGTTATAAGCCTCATTCAAACTGTCCAGGCGCTGCCTGGTGGTGTCGAGACGAAAAAAATCATCGCGGAGCGCCGTGCTGGTGTCCGGGAATATCGGCTCGATTAAAACCCGGGGATGGAGGTCGTTGTGCTGGTACAGTTCGGCTAATTGCTCGGAAATCATCTGGCAGTACGAGGTGGTATCCAGTTCGACGCAGCCGATCACCTGGTTCTGGCTGGCCTGCGATTTCTCATAATAGATAGAAGGAATCAGCACAATACCGGCGAAGATAAGCGGAGAGATAAACGTCGCCAGCAGAAAATTACGGGAGCGCAGGTGTTTCATAAACTCCCAGACCGCAATCACCCAAAATTTTCTCATTCGCCGTTCTCCTGCTGATCTTGCACGACTTCCAGAAAGATGTCCTGCAGGCGGGGCCGGTTTATTTCCAGGCGCTGGATTCCCACCCGCTTAAGCAGTTGTTCGATAATCTTTTGCGGGGAAACCGAACTGTCCACAAACAGGCGGGCGTTCTTTCCGTCTTTTACCACCTTCTTTACCCCGGGAATATCCGTAAGGGAGGGGAGGTGGTTTTCGGCTTCTACAAACACCAGGTTCTCCTGGAAACGCTCCCAAATACGCCGCAGGTTATCCTGCAGGATGGTCTTGCCCCGGTCCAGGAAGATGATTTCATCGCAAAGAGTTTCCACATCGTTCATCTGCTCGCTGGCCAGGATAATCGCCTTGCCCTCGTCCCGGAAACGCTGGATCAGCTTGCGCAGTAAATCCTGGTTGCCGGGAGTGTTATTTAAAAAGGGATCATCCAGGAAGAGCAACTCCGGGTTGTGGATGATCGCCGACATAATCTGCACTTTTTCCCGCAGATCGGCGTCCAGGTCTGCTAAGGGCTTCTCCATATAGTCAATCATCTCGAAACGATCCAGCAGGCGCACGGTCTCTACCTGGGCTTTTTTGCGGGTAAGGTTTTTGAGCCGGGCAAAATAGATCAGCATTTCCTGCACGGTTACCCCCGGGTAGACGCCCCGGTTTTGGGCCAGGTAGCCGATCCGGTTGCGGATTTTCGAGTTGATCGGTTTGTCGTCGTATTTAATGGTCCCGCTGTCCGGTTTAATCAAGTTCAGCAACAGGCGCAACGTGGTGGTTTTTCCGGCCCCTTCCAGGCCCAGGATGCCTAACACATAGCCGGAACGAGTCTCCAGGCTTAAATCCTGCACCGCCAGGCGATCGTCAAAGCGTTTGGTGAGTTGTTCAGCTTTAATCTGCATGGTCTTGGGAGTCCCATATTCGGATTTGCCCGGATTCATCCGCCAGGAGGGCCGCCAAAAAATCTTCCCGGGATTGCTCCGGCAGCCGCATTTCCGCTGTAACCACAGATCCGTACTGCGGGT
>JAJRYW010000407.1 GCA_024275555.1 Calditrichota bacterium
AAAACCGCAACACTATCTAAACTGGGAAACTTTCACCAAGGCCCTTGATGATATTTTGATTAAAATCGGTGAAGAATTTACCATCAATTTCAAAGAACAATAAGTGTCGTTTATTTAAATGGAACTACTTAACTTTTTCATTTAATTTGAACTTACTCATAGTTCTAATCACTCTATCTGCATCGCTGGGCTGATTTTGGGTATTCATTCCTTCGGGAAGGGCAACACGAATACGATACTATATTTTATTGCAAAATTTGAACGGCTTAAAAACCTTTAATCTGAAAACCAACCGCCCTAAATTCAGCTCCAGTAATTTGTTGGCAAGAATTTTGGCCGCTATTTTTAGAAGCCTAAGCTCTCTTTGGGATTCTCCGACGAATAACTACTTGTCGTCATAATGACCACCAATAGCAAAAATATGCACAGAGCTATCGTCAAACTTGTATACCAAACGATCTTTTTGACTTAACCGCCTTGACCAAAATCCAGATAGGTCGCCTTTTAATAACTCCGGCTTCCCAATCCCTTCGGAAGGATTTCCTCTTTGCATTTCCTTGAGCATTTTACACAATTTTTTATGGAGAGTTTTATTTTTGTCTCGAAGTTCTTCATATCGTTTCCAGGTATTCCCCTCAAACACGATTGATCTCATCTAATTCCTTTTGTGAAGGTTTATAACCCCTACCGGTATGATAGGTCTTTAAAGACTCTGCTATCTGTTCCATTAACTCAGGATTTTGTAGTATATATGAAGTCTCATCGTCGGGTAATTTGACATCGAAAGGCAATCCTTTACGTAGAGATATTAGGCTGTACAATATATTTATTACCTCCGAATGTGAAATACCCAATTTGCCTAAAATTTCTTCCACACTCTTTTTAAGTGCAGGATTCATTCGTGCTGTTACAGTTGTTTCTTTAGCCATTTTTTCCTCATTATTTTTCCATAATGTAATACGTTGTGTATACAAAATCAATGGTAAATATCGCTATAAATATGCTTTTGTTTGTGATGTTATATTGAGGTTTGACACATTTTGACAAATCTCAATTGAGGAATTTATATTTGATTGCTAACATACATTGACAAGAAACAGGTAAATAGCCGCGCCATTCCTCGAGTTGATTGCTGCTCTTCCTTGAGACTATTGTTTCATGCCATTTGTTCTTGTCTGTAGCATGTTCCCCCTTTGGGAATGCATCGACTGTGTCGATGCAGCATCAACGCAGTTGATGCATTCCCAAACAAACAATAGAATCGGAAGCAACACGAGACCAACAAAAACAATCGTTATACAGCACTATGCTACAACCCAAAATAGCGGTCGCCGGCGTCTCCCAGGCCGGGCAGGATGTAGCCTTTATGGTTCAGTTCCCGGTCCAGGGCGGCCGTGTAGATGCGCACATCCGGATGCGCCTCGGTAAGCGCCGCCACTCCCTCGGGAGCGCTGATCAACACCAGCATGTTGATGTTTTGTGCCCCGCGTTTTTTCAAATAGTCTACTGCGGCAATGGCGCTCCCCCCGGTGGCCAGCATGGGGTCCAATAAAAATACGGCCAGGTTGTCGATCCGGTCCGGCAAGCGCAGGTAATAATCTACCGGCTGCAACGTTTTGGGATCGCGATACATTCCCAGCATTCCCACCAACGCCTCCGGGAAAATTTTCAGAATACCGGAGGACATCCCCAGCCCGGCCCGCAAAATCGGGACCAGCAGGATTTCCCGGTCGATAGTTTGCACCTCCATCTCCTCCAGGGGAGTTTCGATGGTTCCGGCCCGGGTGTCCAGGCCGGCGCTGGCCTGGTAAAACAAAAACATGCTGATATCTTCCAAAAGCACTTTGAACTGGTAGTAGGGCGTATCCCGGGCGCGCAAGCGGGCCAGTTTATGATGAATAAGGGGGTGATCCAGTATCGTGAGTTGATTAAATCGGTTAGCTGCACGCATAATAGCTCTCGGTGATGGTTTGATAAACATGATCCATTAGTTCCTGGCGCTGCTCATAATCATAGTCGGCGGTGTGGATGGGCGGGTGAATGATCAGGTCGACTTTGCCGGGCTGGATAAAGAAACGTCCTTTGGGCAGAATGGGATGGGTGCCTACCAGGGTGACCGGCAGAATCGGTACTTTCACGGTTGCCGCCATAACAAAGGGGCCTTTTTTAAACGGATGGATTTGGCCGTCTTTACTGCGGGTTCCTTCCGGGAAGGCCAGCACGGAGATGTGTTTCTCTTTCAGGATTTCGGCGGCCTTGTTCAGGGTCTCAATGGCTTTTTCGCGGTTGCTGCGATCAATCTTGAGGATGCCCGCCGCATGCATCCCCTGTCCGAAGATGGGAATCCGGAACAGCTCTTTTTTGGCGATGATGGTGGTTCGCAGCGGCAAACCGGCAATGAGCACCGGGATGTCCATGTGGCTCATGTGATTGCTTAAGACCACATAAGACCGGTGCGGATCAACATGTTCCCGGCCGTGCAGTTCCACTTCCACACCGGCGACCTGCAACAGCATTTTTGCCCAGGGAATCATAATGTAATTATAGCTGATCGGTGAAAATCGATCGAAAACAGCAATGATCATACAGAGAATTGCACCAACAGTAGTGGAAATAACCAGCACAACCAGGAACAGCAGCATTCGGATCATAGGGCGATATTAACCTTTCCGGGTGGTTTAGAGAATATCTCGCTTGATGGCATTGAAACCGGTGTACTTACGCAACGGTTCGGGGATAATCACCGAGCCGTCCTCGGTCTGGTTGATTTCCAGCAAAGCGACCATCAGGCGGGGGGTTGCCACGCCGGAAGCGTTGAGGGTGTGCACAAATTCCGGCCGCGCTGCCCCGCTGCGACGAAAACGGATGTTCATCCGGCGGGCCTGAAAATCCTCAAAATTGCTGCAACTGGACACCTCCAGCCATTTCTGGTCTGCCGGAGACCAGACTTCCAGATCGTAACATTTAGCGGCGGCAAAAGAGAGATCGGAAGTACACAACTCCAGAATCCGGTAAGGCAATCCCAGGATTTCCAACACCCGGCAGGCGTCTTTCAGCAGGGCTTTGTGGGCTATATACGATTCTTCCGGCAAGGTAAATTTAACCAGTTCCACCTTGTTGAACTGGTGCAGGCGCTGAAAGCCGCGGGTGTCTTTTCCCCAGGAACCGGCCTCGCGGCGGAAACAGGCCGTGTAGGCGCAATATTTTATCGGCAGTTGGTCGATGGGGATGATTTCATCCCGGTGCAGGTTGGTGATCGGCACCTCCGCGGTGGGAACCAGGAAGAGATCGTCCCGCTCGCAATGGTACATATCCTCCTCCATTTTGGGAAGCTGGCCGGTGCCCCGCATACTGCTCCGGTTGACCAGGAAGGGCGGAAAAATTTCCCGGTACCCGTATTCGCCGCTGTGCAGGTCCAGCATAAAGTTGATTAAAGCCCGTTCCAGGCGCGCCCCCATGCCTTTGTAGACCGGAAAACCCCGGCCGGTAACCTTGCTGCCCCGCGGAAAATCCACAATATCGAGACGCTCGCAGATTTCCAGGTGATCGGAAATTTCAAAATCAAATTCGGGCAGCTTTCCCCAGGCGCTGACCACCACGTTGTCGGCTTCGCTTTTTCCTACCGGTGTACTTTCGTGGGGCAGGTTGGGCAGGCGCTCCAGGCGGCTGTTCAACTCTTCCTGAATAGCTTTCAGGTCCACATCAAGCTGTTTGATCTCCTGGCCGATCAGCCGGGTTTTCTCGACAAACTCGCCGGCCTCTTTTTTCTCCTTTTTGAGTTGCCCCACTTTCCGGGAGAACTCGTTGCGGTCGTGTTTCAGCTTTTCCACTTTCTGCAAAATCTGGCGGCGCTGCGTATCCAACGCCAATATTTCATCGATGTCGGCTGTCTCGCCCTTGCTGGCCAGGGCCTTTTTAACCGTTTCCGGATGTTCGCGGATGAATTTTAAATCTAACATAGGGTCCTCATTCTGGTAACCGTGTGAGTCAATTGTTGATGCGGTGTGAACAGCGGGGGATCAGAATTTTAATTCCTCTGCTTGTTGAAAGTACTCGTAGAATCGAACCGCTTCTAATTCGTCCCGGTGCAGTTGGGTAATTTCCCGGATATCGAGATGGCCCAGGCCCACTAAAAATTCCTGGAGCCGGTTGATAAACACCCTCATCCAGGCGGCAAAGGCCAGCAACTCGCGGTCGGCCAGCGGCTCCTTCTTAACGTGCAGCTTTAAATCCGGCGCCGTCGAGAAAACCTCCAGGTAGGGGAAATAGGGGCGGACCCGCTCGAAACTCTCCTTAAAAAAACGGGCGGTTTTGTCCGCCCCGATATATTCTACAGCCAACTCCGAGCAGGCCTGGTGCACCGCGCTAAACAAGATCGGGTCAATCGTCTGTGCCCTGGTCAATGTCATCCCTAACCGTTTTTCAGTATGCTTTCGACAATTTTTACCACCTCGCCGACTTCCTGGGAGTTGGTGAAATGAATGTCGCTATAGTCGGAAGTTGCCGTCCGGATTTGATCCTTTCCGGAAGCTTCGGTTAACAAAACCACCGGCGTCTGGCTGATTTCGCGGTAGGTTTTCAGGAAAGAAACCCCCTCGGCGTCAGGCAACTTGGTGTCGCTGATGATCAGGTGCGGCTCCAGGGAGCGGATCATTTTGCTGGCTTTGGCGGCTGTTTCAACCGTGTAGACCTCGTAGCCCATGCTCTCGAAAGCCCGCTGCAACAGCTTTTGCACCACCATGCTGTTGTTGACAATCAGCAGGCAGGGCTGCTCCGGTGCGGCGGCAGCGGCAGCTTTGGCCTTCTCCTGCACCTGGATGGGACGCTGTTCGATCATAAAACGGCCCTCTTGCCAATTCAGCATCATATCCAGGGCCTGGTCTTCCGGGTAGTCTCCCAGCACCACTTTCTGCAGTTCGCCGCGGGCATAGAGGAGTTCCCCGACCTGCTCGCCGTTTTTAATCATCACCCTGCCATTCAGCGAATCTTTTTCGCAGGCCTTCATCACCTCTTCCAGGGGCTTCTGGCTCAGATCGCCGGAAATCCGGGCCACGTCGGCGCTGCCCCGCTGGGCCGCTTTCTGGTTGGTGTCCCGCAGCCGCTGCGACATGATCTTGCTCATGCTCAGCGAAATGGATGGGAATCGCTCGATGATCACATCAAAATCGGATTTATTGAGGATGAACATCTCCGAGGGCTCGGTGGTAACCACCGAGGCAGAACGCGGCTCGCCGGTAAGCAGCGACATCTCTCCGAAATAATCGCCGGTCTTCAACTGGGCTACGATATTCTCTTCCCCGCCCGGATCGGCTTGAACCACCACTTTTACATTGCCGTTGATGATGATATACATCTTATCGCCGGGGTCGCCGGCCTGGCAAATGGTTTCGTTTGCCTCAAAAGGCTTAAACTTCAGCCGCTCGATGATAAAATCAATCCCATCCTTCCCCAGAGACTGGAAAAAAGGAACCTTTCGCAATACTTCACTTACCTGGAACATAACCCCACCTCCCGATGGTTATTTGGCTAATTGACTTAACAGATGCAAGAAATAGATTATTATCGCCATTGCAGCGAATAACATAATCACCGATCGCGTTTTGGGTGTGCCAATGCTGCGCCGGAAGTGAATCGGCCGACGGCCCTGGCTGCGCTCTTTCTGCGGATTGTAGAAGCGCGGTGTGTACTGATAAGTCCGGTGCTTCCGTAGTTTAACAAACATGTTACCCCCATTGATGATTGGTATTGCTCAATTTACGAAAAAGTAGCCGGTGTGTCAACCGTGGGATTCTCCGTTGCCGTACTGCTGTCGGCCAGGTGTAAAAATACCATAAACGGCCATAAGCAAATGTGGCGTGGCCGTTGAATTGGGCCGTAATTGTGAATCTTCGAAAGGGGCCTCGCAAAGAAACGGAGCAAGGGGGAAGCCCCCTGACCTTAGTCGAAGAGGGGATTGCGCCAGGCAACCCAACCGGCTGTTCCGATCCCCCGGGGGGACTCCGGCAGAGCAGGTAAGTTCACGAGGTGCAGCGGTGCAGAGGGGCCGGGACGAAGCCCGTGGGATGTGTGAGGGGAGAGAGAGGTAGAGTTGAGGCTTGTTTCTATTAAAGCGGTGCTGTTAATTTTCCTTTCGGTTTCCGGGCAAATTTTTATATTTTGCCCCTGTGATGAATCGGCCGTTTCCTCCGATAATCCGGAATTATTGAGACGTGAATTAGTTTCCGAAAAAATGAAATGTATTTGTGTAGTTGCCTTCAAGCAATAGTAATGCCCCCCCTTAATCCCCCGTTCGGCTGAGCTCACGACGAAGCCCGAAATCGGGGGGAAACCGGCCTCCCTCCCCGATTTCGGGGAGGGCTGGGGTGGGGAAATTTCATGGGAAATTCGTTCATCACATTCAAACAATTTCATT
>JAJRYW010000408.1 GCA_024275555.1 Calditrichota bacterium
CGAGATCATCATCCGGGCCCTCGAGGCGCCTATGCCGGATGAGTGCATTGTCAACGTAGCCGATCAGAAACCGGTCAAACTGCATGAATTGGTGGACCTGATTCATCATCATTTCTATGGCAAGCCGTATCCGGGCATCCTCAAAACACCCCGGCTGTTTTATGCGGCCGGATCGCAGTTTGGCAAGCTGCTTAAAGCGCAGTGGCTGCAAATCAATTTGCAACTGCTTTCCCACTCCTGGTATTTCGACACCTCCAACCTGGAAAACAACTTCAGCGTTTCCCTGAAAAACACGCTGGACACCTTCCAGCTTTATCTGGACTATAGTTTTTCCGAGAATGGCCAACCCTGATCCAACTCCTCCATGCCCATGAAACCCTTCGATATTTCCCCGCTTCAGTCGCTCTACAATGGTTTTTTTTTAAGTGATGCACGAGGGAATAATGCCTTTTCATTTGATCAGCGGGAGAATCGCCGCCTCTGGGTTGCGCCGCTCCAGGGGGGAAGTCCGGGCGATCTGAAAATCGGTACGCAGACAGTTTTCAGCGAGGTGGAGGAGGGGATAGAGATCAATCGCCCCGGGTTGGAACATTTCCTCTACCTGTCCCGGGGCGGGAAGGATATCTTTATCTTCGATAATCACAACCATGCTTTTTTCTTCTGGATGGCCGGGATCAAATATCAGCGATTTGCCGCGGGGCTGCCGCTTATCCACATTGACCAGCACAGCGATATGCGCACGCCGGAGCTCCCCCCGCCTCCTTTGCGTTTGGATGAAACCCTGGTGTTGCAGCCGGTTTTCGAATACACCAATTATGTGCTGAATGTGGGGAATTTTATTCAACCGGCGCTGCAATCCGGCGTTTTTTCCTCGGTGGAAATCGTTGACGGCGTCAGCACCCTCCGGCAAGAAGTTGCCCCGCCCTACGTGCTGGATATCGACCTGGATATTTTTGCCCCGGAGATGAATTACATCGATGAAGATTGGAAAGTGGAACGAATCCGGGCCTGCCTGCCCGGCGCCCAGTTTATTACTATGGCGACCAGCCCCTATTTTATCGACCAGGAGAGGGCGATCCGGTTTGTTCACCGCTTGCTGGATGAGGCGGTTTGATTCGTCTGAAAACGGGGCAATCTGCACATTTTTTGTCTCCGGAAAAGAGTGCGGGTGTGCAGCGGATTGTTATTTCCGCACCCTCCACATCAGCAGAATACCGCCGGCGCCAAAGATGAGGTTGCCGATCCAGGCGCTCAGCCAGGGATCCAGCGTGCCGCCGTGCCCCAGCACCTGCCCGGTGCGCACAAAGACAAAGTAGATAAAACTGATCAGCAGCGCCAGGGCGAAACCCAGGGCGGGACCGCTGCGGCGTTTCCGGGAGGCCAGGGGAATCCCGAAAAGCACGATAATAAAATTGGCAAAAGGGTAGGAGATTTTCATGTTCAGGTCGACTTTCCACTTGCGGGCCTCGGCCCCCAGTGCGTCCATCTTTTCCACGAAGCGTTTTAGCTCCAGGTAGGTCATCTCTTCCGGTTTTACTTCCAGGTCCAGCAAATCTTCCGGAAAGACCTGGGTGTCGGTGTACCACAGGGAGTCGACCCGGCGGATGTGCTCCTCGCCGCCGTCAAAGGTGCGCTGGATAATGTCGCGCATCAGCCAGCCGCTGCTGTCCGGGTTCCAGACCATGTAGCGGATATCCCAGCGGGCGGTAATGTCGTTGCCCTTGCGCCAGACCAGGTTCACTTTGTTGGCCCGCTTTTTCCGCCCGTTGTAAAACTCGATGCTCATTTGGCGATTGCCGCGATCCTGCACGGAAATCTGCCGCTGCGTGCCCAACGGCTGCCGGGGCTGATTGCGGATTTCGTAGCGGTAAATATCCAGCCGGGCCCGGTTGGCCTTGGGAACCAGGGTCTCCGCCCCGATCCCGGAAACCACGCTGATGAGCAATCCCAGCAGCAGCAGCGGCAGAGCCAG
>JAJRYW010000409.1 GCA_024275555.1 Calditrichota bacterium
GCCTGGAGGATATCACCGCAGTGCTGCGGGAACGGCGCCGCCCCCGCTAAGCGCTGTCGTCCGGGTTCGGGCGGCCCTCCCCTGCTCCCTCCGGCCTGCCGGCCCGGCTGCGGATCCGCGTGTACACCAGGGAGACAATCAACAAAAAGACGCCCAGCAAAATAAAGGAAAGCACCCGGAACAGCGGCGGCAACTGGGCAATCCCGATGATAAAGATATAGCACACCGTCAGCACAACGGTTCCCAGGGCCAGGTAGCGGTATTTTTTGTTTTTCAGAACCATGCTGATCAGGTAGTAAAAAATAGTCAGGGCAATCCAGGAGAGGATTACGTAGGATCGTGGTGCGGAATGATAGAGCGCATAGGGAAAACTGATAAACCCGGCCGCCAGGTAGGTGTTGCGCAAAAATTCCGTTTTTATTTCCAGCCGCTCCGATTGCCAGTGCATGATCCGGGCGCTCAGCAGGGAGATCACCCCAAAGCTGAGGCTGACCATGCGCACCTCCCCGGCAAAGAATAAGTAGGCCAGAAAAATCAACAGAAAAATAACCAGGTTAGCCGCCACAATTATCCGGGAGCGGAACCACAGCGCGGTGACCACAACCAGCACACTTTGCCAGCTCAGAAAAATAAAACGGTCCGGATGCGGGAATTCTGCGATGATGGCCGCGCTCAGGGCTGAATAGCCCAACATGGCGTAAAAGAAGGTGGTATAGCGTCCATGCACCCGGGTCCAGAACAAGATGGACAGCCCTAAAAACAAGGCCGAGGCGACCAGGTGGGAGATGCTAAAGCCCTGTGCAAAAACACTGAAGGTGAGCAGGAAAAAGAGTGCATAGCCAAACAGGCAGTTCAACAGGGTTGTGACGACGATGGTGTTCCGTTCTCCTTTTTGCTTTACCAGGTATAGCTGCCCCAGGGCAATAATTGCGGCGTAAAGCAGCACAAACCAGATATTGTAAAAAGGCGCTTCCACAAAGCGGAGCGTATTTCCCATGACCGGGTTGTTGATAAACCAGAGGAAATGCGACGTATAGGTCAGCAGGATTGCCGGAATAGCCAGGAGCGGGGCGTTAAAGCGGATCGAGGAATAGGCGAATCCGGCGGCAGCAAAGGTCAGGAGAAGAAAGAGCAGCAGCGGGTTACCGTTCAGCAAGGCGGTCAGGTAAACCATCGCCAGGGAAAGAACCGTCAGGTAAATCGACTCCCTGCGGAAGGCGACGGCCAGGTTGAACCCGACCACCCCCAGCAGGAGAGCCGTCTCTACCGCCGGGCTGGTCACTAAGCGTGATTCCCCAAAATAATGAAGGCGCAGGGTCGTGAAAAAAAACAGCACCAATCCGGCGCCCATCATGTAGCGGGAGAGGTTGCCGAATGTCTTCCGGGAATAATAGGAAAAAAACAGCAGCCCGCCCACCAGCAAATAGCCAATGAGCGGCGGCAGGAAGGCCGGCAGATTTTCATACTTCAGGGTCAGCAGAAAAGCAAACCCAATGGCCAGAACAATGATCCCGATCCGGGCAAACCAGAATTCCCCGATCCGGAATTCCAATTCGTGCTGCCCCGGGGCAACTTCGGCCGGCCGGTCTGCTTCTTCGGGCAGATAAACCGGGATTGCCGCCGCCCTGATCCCCATTTTTTCTTCGATAAGGGATATTCTTTTCTCCAACCCCTGTAGTTGCGAGAGAATTTGTCCAAGCAGTTTGTTTTGATTTGAATCCATCAGGTATACCTTCTTCCTTATTGAGACGTGAATTCGTTTCCAAAAAAATGCAAGGTATTTGTGTAGTTGCCTTCATGCAATAGTAATGCCTCCCTTAATCCCCCGTTCGGCTGAACTCACGAGGAAGCCCGAAATCGGGGGGAAACCGGCCTCCCTCCCCGGTTTCGGGGAGGGCTGGGGTGGGGTGGGGTGGGGAAATATCATGGGAATCTCGTTCATCACATTCAAACCATTTCATTTTCATACTAATGCTGTATGACGATTGTTTTTGTTGGTCTCGTGTTGCTTCTGATTCTCTTGTTTGTTTGGGAATGCATCAACTGCGTTGATGCTGCACCGACACAGTCGATGCATTCCCAAAGGGGGAACATGCTACGGACAAGAACAAATAGCATGAGACACTAATTCACGGGTCTATAATTCGCGTTCGTATTCGGGTCGGTTGCCCGGTAATCCTCCCTGGTGATTTCTTTTGAGAAAACGTACTGGGATGGACAGTTATACTGGAAGCATAATCCGGCCAGGAGGCGGGAACGCCCCCGGCTCTCCGGATTCGATGTTCAATGCCGGCCGGGGGCCGAAGTGTGTAAAAGCACTCAGAAGCTAAGTGCTTTCGCACACTTCGGTGCGAAAGTAAGCTGTCTTCGACAGAGTAAATCGACAATCCCGGCCGGTCGGGAGTCGATTGAGACCCCGAAAGAACCTAATCAACTTGAGTTAATTAGACAATACCCGGTCTGAAATTTCCGGCAAACAGGCAGGCGGGGCTTGATTGAAACGGGATCAGGCAGTCGGTAAAGCGGGAAAAATAAGAGCCCCCTCTCCGGAACGAGGCTTAAAACGTTCCCAAGAGGGGGCCGGAAAAAGCGGGAGGATATTGGCTACTTGATTAAAATCATTTTTTTGGATTGGGAGAATCCCGCTGCGGTCAGGCTGTAGAAATATACTCCGGAAGCGAATCCGCGGGCGTCAAAACGCGTTTTGTACTTGCCGGGGGCCAAATTATTATCCACCAGGGTGCGAACCAACTGCCCGCGTGCATTAAATATGTGCAGGGTAACCCGGCCGGTTTTGACAATCGAATACTCGATTGTGGTGGAGGGATTGAAGGGGTTGGGATAGTTCTGTTGCAGTTCGAAGGCTTGCGGCAGGGCGCCATTCCCGGGGTCGTCTTCGATGCCTACCGGTACGCTGGAGAATTCCAGGCTGTACACAGTTGCATCAAAGCCGCTGTTGAAGTGGTTGCTGCCTTCATTATCAAAGATTTCATGGCTGAACTGCACCACGCCGCCGGGTATAACCGGAAAATCAAAATTGCTTCCGGTATCGTAAGCGCGTTTGAACTCCACGGTCCAGGTTCCGTTGACAAATTTCCCGGCGCTTTCCACCGAGGCGCGATCACCGCCGGGAATTTGGTGCAGATAACCGGGTATCACGTCGCCGGCTGAGAAGGCGGCGTTGGCGTCGAAGGAAGCCGCTTCAGCAACGGCATGGGTTGGCAGAACCACTCCAAAGGGATCGAAGACTGCCAGGGCAGCGGCATCCGCCGCCAGGAAGTCCACGTTCGAGCCCGGATCACCTGAGGCCATAAATTCCGGATGGCCGCCGACATCGGAATTGTTGAGATACGCTTTAACGCCGGGATCACTTTGGCGGTCTACGGTGTCCCAATATTTATCATCCACAACGCCCATAGCGTTTCCGCGGGCGGATTTCCAGTGCCAGACATCTACCGGGCCGACATTGGTGCGCATCAAGGGAGTATGACACATCAAGGTGCAATTTGCTCCATCCGAGCCGTTTTGTCCATAATCCCAGACAAAAGAAATCCGGTCTTCATCGCCGGACTGCGACCAGTTACTGCCGTCATATTGCCATTGTTTTTTGGCGATTGTTTCGGTTTGGGTGGCATCCTGCCAGGTGGCGGCAATGTAGAGGAAACCGCCGTCGGCCATGGCGTAGAGGGTAACTCCGGCGCCGGTGGTTAAGGGGGTGGAAGTCCACTCGCCGGCGCCGATCTCTCCATCAAGCGACGGTGTGCCGGGCGTTACCGCCAGCACTGTCTGGGAGGGCGCCTGGGAGAAATCCAGCGTATAGACGGTTGCATCGAATCCGCTGTTGGGGTGGCTGCTTCCCTCGTTATCAAAGGTTTCCAGGGTAAAATCGACCGAAGATCCGGGAGTTACGGCAAAGTCGTAAGGCGAGCCGCCATAAGGTTTCCGGAATTCGACCGTCCATACCCCGTTATCGTAGCGTCCGGCAGACTGCACCGAGGCGCGATCGCCATTGGGAACTCTCGTTACATAGCCGGGAATGACATCGCCGCTGTTAAAGGCGGCATTGACATCAAACGGAACCGCTTCGGCGACCGTATGAGCGGGCTGGACGACGCCGAACGGATCAAAATCGGCCAGGGCGGCCGCCGCAGCCAGGAAATCCGCATTTATTCCCGGATCGCCGTTGGCCATAAACTCCGGGCGGCCGCCGACGTCGGCATTGTTTGTCGCGGTACTGGTTCCCGGGTCGCTCTGGCGGTCCGAGGTATCCCACCACTTGTCATCGGTATAGCCCATGGGATTACTGCGGGCGGCTTTCCAGTGCCAGACATCCACCGGCCCTACGTTGGTGCGCATTATGGGGCCGTGGCACATTGCCGTACAACTGGCGCCGTCGCTCCCGTTTTGCCCTAAATCCCAAACAAAGGCAATGCGGTCTTCATTGCCGGACTGGGTCCATCCGGAACCATCATAAAGCCATTGTTTTTTGGCAATGCTTTCCGTTTGGGAAGCATCCGTCCACGAGGCCGCAAAGTAAAGATAAGAGCCGTCGGCAACGGCATAGAGCGATACTCCTCCCTGGGTTACAAATGGACTCGATGAGTATTCACCGGAAGAAATAATCCCATCCAATGATGCCGAACCGCTGCCAACGGTCAGGGTTGTTTGCCCAAACACCAGCCCGGCGGTCAACATTACCGTAATCATCGCAAATAACAATCGTAAATTATTCATACCATCTAACCTCCTTGAGTTAATGAAAAGTTTCCTCCCTAAGCCTTTTCAATAACTGTACCATTCGGGGCCGTTTTTGACTTTTCTCCTAAGCTGCTGTTCTACTGAGAGTTACAAGGAAGCTGACAAAGTAGCATTTCTTCAAATACACTCATTTTTTCACAACTTTGAGAAACCATTCTCATTCTTGAGATTTTTTCTCTATTGCCGCCGTAATAACCGGGAGCAGGTCTTTGCGTTTAATGGGCTTGGTCAGGCAGGCATAAACTCCCAGCGCCTGCAGGCGTTTGATGAAGCGCGGCTCCTTGCACAGCACAAAGGTTATCACCGGGATTTCCGGGCAGAGCGCTATAATTTTGTCCAGCAAAGCAAATTGGGTGTACTCGATGGAGATAAAATCCATCAGCACCAGGGAGATTGCATGGATGTCAATCAGCAGAAACGCCTCTCCCAGGCAGGCCGATTCGACAACCCGGAACCCGGCGGTGTGCAGCACCCGGGCGAGCGTCTGCCGGCAGGTGATGTCTTCATCAATCAGAAGTATGTTTTTTGCCTGGGACAAGGACATGCTGAGCCCGTTTAAGATGCATTATTTTTAGATGTACCTGAAAGAGGATCAAAAACAGTACCAGGCAGGGGCGGGAAGCGGCGGGCCTTTCTAAACTGTTGTAATCAAAAAACTTCCGGCGGAAAAAAATTATTGAAGCAAGAGGAGAGTCTGGGATATATTTTCTTAAAAAGAGGAAATTAACCGGTAAAGTTCTTATTTGTTGGAAAAGGTTTCCTCGATATTGAGTTCATTGAGCTTGCGATATAAAGAAGATAGACTTATCCCCAGTAAGCTTGACACTTCTTTTTTATCGCCGTTTACCATCTCCAGAACTTTTAAGATATGCAGGCGTTCCTGCTCCAGTAAGGTATCGTGAAGGTTGGTAGAGGAGCGATGGGGATGATCGGAGTTTAAAAACTGGCCCGGCAAATGCTGCGGGGTGATCCACTCGTCATCGCACATGAGCATGGCGCATTCCATAACATTCCGGAATTCCCGTACATTCCCCTGCCAGGACCACTGTTTGAACAAGGCCATGGTTTCCGGGGTAATTCCGAGCACCTTTTTCTTAAATTTGTAATTGTAATTATCAAGAAAGTGGCGGCTTAAGCAGACGATATCCTCCGGCCGGTCTCTTAGCGGGGGGATATGAATATTAACCACATTGAGGCGATAGTATAAATCTTTCCGGAATCGATTTTCCCGAACCTCCTGCTCCAGGTCTTCATTCGAAGCGGCTAAAACCCGCAGATTGAGGGGATAC
>JAJRYW010000410.1 GCA_024275555.1 Calditrichota bacterium
AAAGGAGCGTTCCAGGCGGGCGCCGGGAACGAGTGGGAAAGACGTGGGGAGCGACAAGATTATTTTTGCATTGCCTTACATGAATCGGTAACTTGGCACAACTTGATAAGGAGAGATAAGATGAGCTCTACACAATTATCTAATGTGCAATTAGAGCTTTTGAAGTTGTATTCCACAAACCTGAGCGAAAAAGATTTAATTGCGCTTAAAAATCTACTGGCAAAATTCTATGCGGAGCGTGCTATTAAAACAGCCGACCAAATCTGGGACCAGAAAAAACTGAGTAACAAAGATAAAGATATGGAATCATGGTTGAATGAAGGATAGACTCAAGATTGTTCTTGATACGAATGTACTGTTGGTTTCCATTTCGTCTCGATCCGATCATCACTGGATTTTCCAAAGTCTGTTGCAATTGTTTACTGAGAACAAACATTTTTCCGTATTGAAGAAAGTTGACTTTCCTAAAATAAAAATTGCCGTTACTGTTCAGCAAATGAAGAATGTAGAGATTTTGGATTGCATCGACTGTGTCAATGCAATCCAAATGCTCCCATCATGGCAGCGACTTCTAACCGAATATAAAAATATTGCCATTTTTTTCTTTCGATTCTTTGCTGTGTTCAGTGGGCTGAATAGTTACAAATTGCCAATATATCCGAATTCAAAGAGATAATCACAAAACACTCAACTGCCTGACGCTGCGTGCGGCGCCGTTATGGTAATGAAACAGTTTAAAAGAAGATTATGCCGGTGCTGTTTGGAGCGGGGACCGGATGACGGTTAAGCGGAGCTTATGGGGAAAAGTGCGTTCCAGGCGGGCGCCTGGAACGAGTATACTTCTTCGAGTTTTTAGTGTGTTTCGTAGGCAGAGTTATTACCAAACAAAGGACTTCCTTTTTGACCTCTTCGAAGAAAAATAAGAGTAAAAAGAAGACGCCGGGTGCGGAGCCGAAGCGCCCC
Organism: Calditrichota bacterium; assembly: GCA_024275555.1. GTDB lineage: Bacteria > Calditrichota > Calditrichia > RBG-13-44-9 > J075 > JAJRYW01. The sequence goes on from JAJRYW010000410.1 coordinate 964, forward strand.
GAGTGGACGCCGGACTCCGGCGGGCCGGAATTTGCCAGCCGGGTGCAGCCGGGCGTTGCCGGGGGGCATGACGGATTGCCCCGGCCGGATCAAACGACTCCGAAAGCCGCCGCTCAGCCGTCCCGGAAGCCGTCGGGAAAAAAACTAACTGTCGACGAATATGTGGAGGGGATTCTCAAGGGGGATCGCACCATTTTAGGCCGGGCCATCACCCTGGTAGAGAGCAACGCCCGCGCACACGTCCGGCAAGCCCAGCAAATGCTCAAGCAGTTAATGCCCCACACCGGGCGTTCCATCCGCATTGGCATTACCGGGGTTCCCGGGGCCGGCAAAAGCACCTTGATCGAAGCGCTGGGGCTGTATTTGATTGAACAGGGACACCGGGTGGCGGTGCTGGCGATTGATCCCAGCAGCAGCATTACCCGGGGCAGCATCCTGGGCGACAAAACGCGCATGGAAGCCCTGGCGCGGCGGCCGGAGAGTTTTATTCGGCCTTCTCCCTCCGGCGGGGCGCTGGGCGGCGTGGCCCGGAAAACCCGGGAAACTATGTTGGTCTGCGAGGCGGCCGGATTCGACGTGATCCTGGTGGAAACGGTGGGGGTGGGGCAGAGCGAGATAACCGTGCGCTCCATGGTCGATTTTTTTCTGCTGCTCCAGATTGCCGGCGGCGGCGATGAACTCCAGGGCATCAAAAAAGGGGTGATCGAATTGGCCGACGCCATATTCATCAACAAGGCAGACGGGGCCAATAAAGCCGCCGCAGAGGCAGCCCGTCAGGAATTGGAGACAGCCCTGCACTATCTCACCCCGACGATCCGGAACTGGCAAACCCGCGTGTTTACCTGCTCGGCTCTTACCGGGGAAGGAATTGACACCATCTGGAAAGTGGTACAAAAGTTCGTCGAGATCACCCGGTCCTTGGGGGTGTTTGAGGAACAGCGGCAGCGCCAGGCGCTGGAGTGGATGCACGCCCTGCTGAACGAACATCTGCAGCGTATCTTTCACCAGCATCCGGACATTCAGCGGATATTGCCGGAAGTGGAGTTCGAGGTGGCCCGGGGAAAAACGCCGCCGACCGCTGCGGCAGAGGCGCTCATCCAAATTTTTCGGAGTAAACTGAATTTTGATAAATCCCGCGACGATTCATAAAGCGCTCAGCGCATCCACCCCCATACAGGTGGAATACTTCCCGGAGTTGCCTTCCACAAACAGCTATTTAAATCGGCGTTGCCAGCAGGGGGCGGCGCCCTGGAGCGTGGTCGTTGCCGAGCGTCAGACTGCCGGGCGGGGCCGTTATCAGCGCGCCTGGGAAAGCCCGCCGGGGGTGGGGCTGTGGTTTTCCATCCTGCTGCGGCCCGCGCTGGCAGCGGATCACTTAAACCTGGTCAATATGCTGGCGGCGGTCACTTTGAGCCATCTGCTGGAAACGGAGTGCCGCCGGCAGAGCGGGACAGACACCCGCATCGTTGTGAAATGGCCGAATGATCTGATGATCGGGGCACGCAAATTGTGCGGAATTCTCCTGGAAAGCCAATTCTCTAAAAATAAGCTGGAGGCGCTGATCGTGGGAATCGGCCTGAATGTAAATCACGATCCGGGCGATTTTCCCCCGGAGTTGCGGGAGCGGGCCGTTTCGTTAAAAATGCTATGCGGCCAGCCCCTGGATCGTCAAAACCTCTTAATTGCTATCCTGGATGCTTTTTATCAAAACTATCAGCACTATATCCCGGAACGGCTACCGGATATCCGGCAAATGTATTTAAAAAAGGTTGCTTCTCTTGGAGAAGAGATCGTGATAAATTTAGGCCATTCCCAACTGACCGGGAAATTTGAGGACATCACCGGGGAAGGATGCCTGGTGCTCAACGTTGCCGGCGAGCGCCGCATCATTTCGACCGGGGAAATATTTGCAGAGAATAAAGGATAATCAGCGATGATATTAGCATTGGATATCGGCAACACCCACAGCGAGATCGGCTTGTTTGATGAAGAGAAGCACCAGGCCAGTTGGCGGATTGCCACCGGCGTCGATCGCACCGAAGATGAACTGATGAGCTTTATAGACCATTTTTTGCGTTTGCAGGGATTGACTCCCGCGGTGATTGACAATATTGTGATCTCCTCGGTGGTTCCCAATATGAGCCAGATTTTTGTCAAGATGTGCGATAAGTATTTCCGGATGTCGCCGATGATGATTGACCACCGTCTTGATTTGGGGATCAGCATCGATTACAACCCGCCTTCTGCGGTGGGCGCGGACCGGCTCTGCAATGCCGCAGCGGCTTTTAATAAATACGGGGGCCCCTGTATTGTGGTCGATTTCGGCACCGGCACCACCCTGGATGTGATCAGCAAGGAGGGGGTGTACCTGGGGGGGGCGATTTGTCCCGGCCTGGAGACGGCCGCCTGGGGGTTGCATGAACGCGCCTCTAAGCTGCCCAAAATTTCCATGGAATTCCCCAAGCGGGTGATTGGCAAAAATACCGAGGGAAGTATGCAGTCCGGGATTATGTGGGGCGCGGTGACCATGATCGACGGGCTGATTGAAATGATGCAGGCCGAATTGGAAACCCCGGCTGATGTGATCGCTACGGGGGGCTTGTGCCGGATCATCGCCCCCAAAAGCCGTTATGTACATCATGTCGAACCGCGGCTGGTTTTGGAAGGAATGATCCGGATTTTTCTCCGAAATTGTAAAAAATAGCGCGATAAGAGTCCGACCGGGAAGTTAAAGTGTAAGATTTTGATGGAAATAAGCAGAGGTTCTTATTATACTTCGGCAATTATTTCCAGAGTGGAGCATGGTAGTGAATAAATTCAAAATTCTGGTTAACACGCCGGACAGGAATCTTTTTCAGTTCCTGCAGCGGAATTTAACCTACCAAAATTTGGAGTTGTTTTTTCTGGATCATCTCAGCGATGTGATCCAATATGTTGAGCGTTTTCATCCTCAATTGGTTATCACATATATTGATGTAAACGCCGGCCGTTTCCAGCGCAGCATGCGCGTCCTGCAAAATTTCGGTCAAAATGAACAACTCTGGCTGCTGGTGCTGGCCCATCCGGAATTGTCCTCGGAAAAACTGCATACGGCCCTGCCCAATCGAAAGATACTGATTCAACCGTACGGAGATGATTTTTCCATGGTTTTGCACAATGTGCTGACCATAAAAAACTTAGACCGCACCATCTCGACTCTCAACCGCCAACGCAGTTTTGAGGAGTATCTTAATCAGTGTTTGCATCTTTTATACGAAGAAAAGGATATTTCCGCTGCTTTTGAGCGTCTTATCTTATATCTGCCCAAAGTTATTCCGGTGGATTTTTTAGCGCTTTTTACTATTAGTATGGAAGATCGTCAGGTGGACCATTTTTACCAGTTTATTCCGCCGACGCTGGATAAGGAGCAGGTATCGGCCTTGCGGCTGCGACAATTGGCCTTTACCTGGGCAAACGATGGACGACCGTTGCTTCTGACCGCGAAAGAACATCCGGAGGCGATCGGTCGGGTTCGCAGCAGCGGCTGGCGGGTTGAGCAGGTCTATTTTATTCCCATTTACATCAAAAACCGGGCTGCGGGGGGAATTGTGGTGGGGAATGCTAAGGAGGCTCCCCTGGGCTCCCGGGATATCCGCCTCCTGGATGAGGTCTCCAAGGTGATCGCCAACCGGCTTAAGAATGAATACCTGGCCCCGCTGGCCCAGCACTCTATTTCGACTTTTTCGGATCAATTGATCTCTCAGCACCTGGATGAATCGGCGATTTTTGAGCATGTCTGCCGGGTGGTAAATGAGGTGACCCACGCCGACAGCACCATCTACTGGCAATTTAATAAAGGCTTCGGTTTCCTCTTCCCTAAATTTCATCAATTCCGGGAAAAAGGACATGTTGATTCCCTAAAGGAGAAAAATGTTCTTTTCCTGGAAAAGGAAAAATTTCTGCAGCAACTCATCGATGTGGGTAAAACCCAAATTCTGACCAACCTGGATGCGAATAAGAACCTGGACGCGGGCACCCAGAGGGTCTTTTCTCATTTTAATTACCGGCACCTGCTGGTCTTGCCGCTTTGCATCGGCCCGGAAATTGCCGGGGCCATTATGGTGAATAAGGCCGAGCCGAAAACCGAGTTTTCCCTGGCGGAAATTCACCAGGCCGAGGAGTTGGTCAAGCGTATCCAGAAAGTGCTGGAAGACGCCCAGGCGGTCAAAGAAGCCCAACTGAAGCTGAAACAGCTTGCCCGGATCTTTGAACTGGGCAACGAGATTAAGCTGGACCTGAGCTTACCGGAGATTTTAGCGCGGATTTCCTCCAGCCTGCGCAAGACCCTGGGCTGGAATGATGTGGCCATCCTGCTCATCGACGAGGCCCGGCAGCGCTTTAATCTTACCAACCGGCTGGGATTTGACGAATCCACCCGATTAAGCTTCGATTTCCGCGAGGGCGTCCCGGTAGAACGCTTTAATCTTTTTTTGGAAGAGTGCAACCGGATCAACGAGGCTTATTTCTTCAATTCCCAGCCGTTTGTCCCCGGAAATAATCATATGGATATTTTTACCCAGCCGATCACGGAATGGCAGGATAGCGATCTGCTGATTGTGCCCCTGGAAACCCGCAACAAAGTGATGGGTTACTTGATTGTGCACGATCCGGTCGACCGCCTCCGGCCGACCGAAGAAAAGATCACCCCCCTGGAATATTACGCCAACCAGGCCGCTGTGGCGGTGGAAAATTCCCTGTTGTACGAACAGTTGCGGGCCAGTCAGGAGCGCTATCGCTCCCTGGCGGAAACCATGAGCCTGGGCCTGGTCACCTGCGATTTAGAGGGGAAAGTGAATTACATCAATCCGGCCTTCCGGGAATTGGTGCAATTGGATGAAGAACAGGTGCTGGATCAGCATATCACCTCCTTTTTTGCCCGGCGTTTCCGGGAATCCCTGAAACAGGTGATCAAACAATTGACCACGCCGGCCGGTGAAGATGCCTGCCGGGTGGAAAACCTGGAGTTTACCTTGCTCGGCAAAGGACGTAGTGGGATTCCGGTTTCGCTCTATGGGTTCCAGTTGCTTCAGCGGAGCGGCCAACCGCTGGGGTTTTTCCTGATTGTCAACGATCTGCGTATGATCAAGCGCCTGGAACAGATGAAAGCCGATTTTAATTCCATGATTGTACATGATCTCCGCTCGCCGATGAATGTCATCCAGGGCTTTATCGAATTGATCCGCAACAAAGTAGTGGGGGAAATCAACCAGGAACAGGCGGAGTTGCTGGATATCGCCAAAGAAAATGTCAAAAAAGTGTTGGCGCTGATCGACAACTTCCTGGTGGCGGCCAAACTGGAGGCGGGCAAATTCCGGATCGAAGCCAAGTTAAACGAGCTGAACGCCATCCTGGAACAACAGGTGGAAAACCATAAGGTTTTGGTAAAGAACAAGAACATTACCATCAATATGGAGTTGGACCGGAACCTGCCCTTGCTGCTGTTTGATACGCTGCGTATCGAGCAAGTGATCAGCAACCTGCTTAGCAATGCCATGAAGTTTACCCCGGAGAACGGCCTGATTACGGTTACTTCCGCGCTGGTGCGCCAGAAGAATCAGGATGAGGAAAAATTCTTTGCCCGGGTGTCTGTGCAGGACACCGGCGTGGGGATTCCCCGAAAGAAGCTGACCCATGTTTTTGATAAATATGAGCAAGTGCATGGCCGGCAGGAGCTAAACCTGACCGGCACCGGGCTGGGCCTCTCGATTTGCCGGGAAATTGTAGAACTGCACGGCGGGGAAATCTGGGCGGAAAGCGAAGAGGGGCAGGGGAGTGTTTTCTCGTTTACCATTCCTATCGAGCCCTCTCTGGAAAAAGTGGTTAAGTAATGCAAACAATCATGCAGTATCCGGGACAACCATAAACCGAATATGAGCGCAAAACCTGCCAAGAAGAAATCCGACGTCACTCCGCTGATGGAGCAGTACCTGGCCATAAAATCCAAATACCCCGACCTGATTTTGCTTTACCGGATGGGCGATTTTTACGAGACCTTTTATGAAGACGCCAAGATCATCTCCCGGGTGCTGGGAATTGCCCTGACCAAGCGGGCGCACGGCAAGAGCGCGGACGTCCCCCTGGCGGGTTTCCCCTACCACGCTCTGGACAACTATCTCCCCAAATTAATCGAAGCCGGGCGCCGGGTGGCCGTCTGCGAGCAGGTGGAAGACCCCAAACATGCCAAAACCGTGGTCAAGCGGGAAGTGGTGGAGATTGTTACCCCCGGCACGGCGATTTCCGAAAAGCTGCTGGATCACAAAAGCAATAACTACCTGGCCGCGGTGAACTTGCAGAAAGACCGCGCCGGGGTGGCCTATGCCGACCTTTCCACCGGGGAGTTCTATCTCTGCGAAGTTGCCCTGGAGAACCTGATCAGCTATCTGCAGGAAATCGAGCCCAGGGAGATCCTTCTGCCGGAAAATCTCTATGAGCAGATCCGGCAATCCTTCCAGGGAAAAGTGGGGGGTGTCGTAACCAAAATAGATAATTGGATTTTTTCCGAGCGCTATAGTTATGAGATGCTGGTCGGGCATTTCAAAACCCCCAATTTAAAAGGATTTGGCGCAGAGGAGTTTCCCCTGGGAATCAGCAGCGCCGGGGCAATCCTTCATTACGGTAAGGAGAATTTCCAGGACAACCTGGAACATATCCAGGCGCTTTCGGTCATTTCCCCGGAAGCATTTATGATCTTAGACGCCTCCACCCGGCGCAACCTGGAGATTACTCATTCTCTGCTGGGCCAGGGCAAGGAAGGCACGCTGCTTAATGTTTTAGACGACACGCTTACCCCCATGGGGGCGCGTCTGCTTAAGCATTACCTCACTCATCCACTCAAATCTCTTCCGGATATATTGGCGCGTCAGGAGCGCGTAAAGGCGTTCTTCGAGCAACGGAAATTGCGCCAGAAAATTCGCTCGGCGCTGGAGAATATCAGCGACCTGGAGCGCTTGCTGGGGCGGATTTCCACCGGGCGGGCCTATCCCCGCGACCTGGTCAGTCTGAAAAATGCCCTGACGCATATTCAGCCCATCCGCCTGGCCTTGCTGGAAGAGCCAATTCCGGAGTTGCAGCATTACCATGAAAACCTGGAAAATGTCGAACCGCTGGTGGAGTTGATTGAGCAGGCAATCGTCGCTAATCCCCCCCAGCAGCTTACCGACGGCGGAATTATTGCCCCGGGGTACCACCGGGAATTGGATGAACTTCGGGAGATCAGCAGCGAGGGCAAAAATTGGATTGTGGCTCTCCAGGAAAAAGAGCGCGAGAAAACCGGCATCCCCTCGCTCAAGATCGGCTACAACCGCGTCTTCGGATATTATTTTGAAGTGACCAAAGTTCATCAGAGCAAGGTGCCGGACTATTTTATCCGCAAACAGACCCTGGTGAATGCCGAGCGTTACATCACCCCGGAACTGAAGGAATACGAGGAAAAAGTGCTGGGCGCCGAGGAGCGGATTGCCACGCTGTAATATGAGCTGTTCCAGGAGTTACGGGAAAGGGTAGCCGCCTGGGGGCCGGTCATTCAGCGCAACGCCCGGCTGATTGCCGAAATAGATTGCCTCTCCGCATTGGCCAATGTTGCCGAACGGAATCACTATGTGCGGCCGGTATTGGATGAAGGGGAGCGCATAGAAATCAAGAAGGGGCGGCATCCGGTTGTGGAAAAACTGCTCCCCCCGGACCAGCCCTTCATCGAGAATGATCTCACCCTGTGCAACAGCGATACCCAGATAATGATTATTACCGGGCCGAATATGTCCGGTAAGTCCACCTACCTGCGCCAGGCGGGATTGATTGTGTTGTTAGCCCAGATCGGCTCGTATGTGCCGGCGGGAAAAGCGCACATCGGCATTGTAGACCGGATTTTTACCCGCGTGGGCGCCTCGGACAACCTGGCCTTCGGGGAAAGCACCTTTATGGTGGAGATGCTGGAAGCCGCCAATATTTTGAATAACGCCACCCCCCAATCATTGATTTTGTTGGATGAAGTGGGCCGGGGCACCAGCACCTTTGACGGGCTGTCGATTGCCTGGGCTATCAGCGAGTACTTGCACCACAATAAAAAAGTGGCCGCCAAGACCCTCTTTGCAACTCATTACCACGAGTTAACCGAATTGGCCTTGCTTTATCCCCGCATTAAAAATTTCCGGGTGGCGGTGCAGGAGTACCAGGACCACGTGGTGTTTTTGCGCAAGATTGAGCCGGGGGGGATGGATAACTCCTATGGAATTTATGTCGCCCAGATGGCCGGTTTGCCCGGTCAGGTTATCGAACGGGCCCGCGAGGTGCTTTTTAACCTGGAAGCGAATGAACTCAGCCCCAACAAAGTGCCCCGCCTGGCTAAACGACGGGCCGGTTCCCGGGCGGATACAAACCAACTCAGCATCTTCGATTTTGCCAAACCCTCGGAAGTGGAAGAGGAACTGAAGAAAATCGATCTCAATCAACTTACCCCGATTGAAGCATTATTAAAGCTTAAAGAACTGAAGGAAAAACTCACATCCGGATAGGTCGGAGCGCTTCCCGCACCAGGAATACCCGCTATGGTTTCGAGAAAATCTAACGATAAAGAAGCGCCCAAACGCTGGTACAGAAAAGCCCAATGTGATCTGCATCAATTCAATAATTCGTTAATTCACATCAAGTTATAAAAAAATATAATTTTTTTTCTTGCAAAATATATCCTGCTCGGTTATCTTCTCAGGTAATTAACCACCAACAAGAAAATGACTATCTGGAGGCTGCTTCATGAGAACAGTGACGAAGAAGGAGGT
>JAJRYW010000411.1 GCA_024275555.1 Calditrichota bacterium
AAAATTTTGTCGATCCTGGAGTATTGGAGTAATAGATTTATGGAGAGTGGAATTTTCCAATACTCCAGCCCTCCAACACTCCATTTTTTTCAGCGAAGTCTGGAAAAAACATTAGATGCTCCACTCTGAAAACGTATTTTTGTAACACGTGGTTTTAAAGCCGTTGAAACGGCTACAGAGCATTTACCTATTGTCATTAACACCGGGATTAAGAATTTTGATTAATTAATCGGGCCACAGAGGAGGGAAAACCGTTGAAACGGTTACAGAGAATATCATAATCCGTAGTCATCTTCACCGGGCTAAAGCCACGGTGTTAATGACAGAATAGCACGGTTATTTAATCAAACTCACTCAACGGATTTATTGGCCCGGTTAATTTTTCAAAGATCATAAGCGCGGTGTTAATGACCATGTGGAATTTGAGCAACCGTTTCAACGGTTTCCTCACCACCAGAGGCACAAATACCTGAAAACACAAATATCAGTGTCATTCTGCCTCAAATTTTTGACTTCGCATTCGCATAAACACGATAGCGCCCGCACCGTGGTAATTCTTCTTATTTCAACAAGAGCATGCGCTGGTTTTGCACAAATTTGCCGGCGCGCATGTGCAGGATGTAAATCCCGCTGGCAACTGTTTGACCATTCCGGTTACGGCCATCCCAGCGAACCTGGTGAGTTCCCGGGTCAAAAGTTTCTTTGGCCAGCACCGTTACGCGCTGTCCCAAAATGTTATACACCTCCAGGGTTACCCGGGCCCGCACCGGCAAGTCAAACTTCACCGTTGTGGAGGGATTAAAGGGATTGGGAAAGTTGGGATAAAGCCGGAATCCCCGCGCGACCGGGCCTGGCTGATCATCGATCCCGACAATTTGCGGCAGGGGCGGAATGACCGGGTGCTGTTCTTCCACAGCGATGGTAAACACGGCGGTTCCGTAGGGCTCCAGGCTTACCGAGAAATTGGCCAGATCGCTGCCCAGGACCTGGTAGGAGGTGTCGGCATAGAGATTGTTGACCCAATACATGGCGTTGGGATCAAAGCCGTTGCTGAATTTCAATCCGGCGCTGAGCAGGTTCATCACCCCGGTTTCGCTGACGCTGCTGAAGCTGATCACCGCCAGGCCGTTGGCGTCCCGGTAGGGGCGCAGAAAAGCATAGACAATGCCGGCGCCGGTGCTGAGGCGGATGAAGTCGGATTCATCGGCGTTGGTCACCGCGCCGTCGCCGTTGGTGTCTTTCTTATGCTGGGAAAAGGCCGGGAACTGCCCGCGGATCTGGGCCAGTTTCTGGTAGTGCTCCTGCAGGATGGGGCGTCCCGGGAAATCCCAGTCGATCACCCCGCGGCGGCGGTCGTTCAAATCCGGCTCGCCGGGATTGCCCATGCCCCGCCCAAAGCCGACCTCCTGGCCGCTGTACATCAGCGGCAGCCCCGGCGCCAGGAAAATGGCGCTGGCCACCGGTTTGGTTTTGATATAGGAATTATACAGGTAAGTAATCCGGTCTTCATCCTGGCTTTCCAGAAAACGCATAAAGTAAGAATTCTCGCCGGGATAAAAACCGCTGTTATCCAGGCGGAGGTGCAGGTTGTTGACCGCCGGATTGGTAAAACCGAAATTTTTAATGGCGCTGTGATAAAGCTGGAAATCATAGGCCAGGTCCAGTCCCCCGCCCTGGTCGGCGTAAACCACCTCGGTGCCGATCCCGGTGCCGTCATCTTCCCCCAGCAGCAGGATATCCGGCTTGATGTGCTTGAGCGCCTCCCGCACCGGCACCCCGAAATCCTGGCGGCCGTAACGCAGCCGCGGACCCCAGTAGACGTCAAAACGGAACCCATCCAGGCCAAACTCGCTCACCCAGTATTTGTACACCTCAATCATGTACTCCCGGGCGTCCAGGTCGGCCCACTCGTAGTTCAGCAGGGCGTCGCTGAAGTTGCCGTAGTAGTAAATCCCCTCGGGAGTACGGAACTGTCCCCCGGCCCGGTCCTGGTGGGGAATAAAAC
>JAJRYW010000412.1 GCA_024275555.1 Calditrichota bacterium
GACGCCCTGCGCGGCCGGGGTTTGCCTCCCCAATTTTTAGAACAAGCCAAAGAAAAATTCCAGGAAATCCAGCAAGCCTACGATCAGATTAAACGGCAGCGGGGCTTTTCTTAAGCAGTTTCTCCGCCCCGTGGGACAATTATAGACGCATGAATAAACTCGAGAAGACCGCCGGTTCCCAGGTGACCGCATTCCGGTCTGCCGGAATTGCGAAACACCGCCGCAGCAACAAAGACACCAGCGGGAGTAACTATGCGCAGTCTAAAGTGTGCGGATACTCATTTGCTTTCGTCTTGGCAATGTAAGCAGAGCTTAGAGTGAAAAGTGCGTTCCAAGCGGGAGCTTGGAACGAGGAGGACAAACGAGGAGCGCCAAACTTCAGTTTGGCCGTGACAAAAATTTCTATGCGACTCGTTCCAGGCTCCTGCCCGGAAGGCCCTTTTCACTTGAAGCTCTGCTTCCCTTGCCCCACCTTTCAGTCTGATAAGTGCAGTGTCAATCTGAAGCCTGACACCCCTACAGGCTTTCCTCCTCATTCCGGGCTCCGGCCTGGAGCGCGGGCGGCATTGTTGCGGCTTATTTCCACTCTTTCAGGTAATCGACAAAGCGGGTTAAAAACCGGTTTGCCTGGAACCCGTCCAGCACCCGGTGATCAATGGTCAGGGACACGTATGCCATCGGCTTGATCATCATCTTATCCACGCCGTCGTCTTCTTCCACAATCACCCGCTTTTCCAATTTGCCGATCCCCAGGATTGCCGACTGGGGCTGGTTGATGACCGGGGTGGCAATCAGGCTGCCGGAAACGCCATGATTGGTGATGGTGAAGGTGCCCTTCTGCACATCCCGGCGGTTCAGTTTGCCCTGACGAGCTCGTTCCGTTAAATCCTGGAGACGGCGGGCAACGCCCTGCAAGTCCAATTGCTCGGCGTGGTGGATCACCGGCACAACCAGGCCGCTCTCGGTAGCTGCGGCAATTCCAATGTGGCAATGTTCAAATATCTCCAGCGCCTCATCATGCCAGCGGCTGTTAGCTTCCGGAACCGCTTTGACGGCCTCCACGGCAGCCATCACAAAGTAGGCGGTTAAGGTAAGATGCACCCCTTGTTCGGCAAATTGCTCCTTGTGCTTTTTACGATGAGCCAGAATCGCCGAGAAATCCGCATCAAAAACGGCGGTGACATGCGGAGCGGTTTTAAGTAGACTCTGCACCATGTGTTCGGCGATGCGCCTGCGGGTAGGGGAGTGGGGAACCATGCGCCCGGCCAGTTCCGGCGGCTGCGCTTGCTGTTCTGCCTGCCCGGCCAGGTAGCGCTCCACATCCCGTGCGGTAATGCGCGCCCCCCGCCCGGTTCCGGTGATTTTAGCGGGATCAAGCCGGTGCATTTTTAACATGCGCTTGACCAGGGGACTGAATCCGGCAACCGTTTCCGGTTTGCGGCTCAGGGCAGGGTGTTTTTCTTCCCCGGGCGCTGTTGCCGCAGATTGGGGCGCAGACACGCTCTCCACCGCTCCAATCCGAATCCGGCCCAGCAAATCGCCTGGCTGAACCGGCTGGTTGGCTTCGATGAGGATTTCCTCCAAAACGCCGTCGGCCGGGGCGGGAATCTCCATGGTCACCTTATCCGTGTTGATCTCCAGCAGCGGCTCGTGTTCCTTCACCGCCTCGCCGGGCTGCTTAAACCAGGTTTCGACAACCGATTCGGTACCCTCCTCGCTCTCGGGCATGATGATGTCAATTATTTCAGGCATAATTTACTCCATTCTTTTCGCCGCGAAGCTCGCAAAGGTGTTCAGTATTTTTATTCTTGGCAGCCTATGGCGGCGTCGTTTACCAAAATGACTATCCAAGCAGGCAAATGGGTGAAGGTCTTAAAACTCTACCAGATCAACCATTTTGGCGGCGATGCGTTCCACCGTCGGCACGACTGCATCCATCAGCCGCGGGTTGTGCGGGATGGGTGTATCCGGCGGGGCCAGTCGCTCGATAGGCGCATCCAGTTCAAAAAAAGCTTCCTTGACCAGCACGGCGGCGATCTCCGCCCCGAACCCGGCGGTGAGATTGTCTTCGTGCACAATCAGGCAGCGATGGGTGGCTTTTACCGAGGCCAGCACGGCGGTTTTATCCCAGGGCGAGAGCGTACGCAGGTCGATGATCTCCGCCGACACCCCGGATTTCTTTGCCGCCAATTCGCAGCGTTCCACCATGGCCCCCCAGGCAACCACGGTCAGATCGGTTCCGTTTTGGATGGTGCGGGCTTTTCCGAAGGGAATCACAAAACGGTCCCCGGGGTAGGGTCGCCGCGCCCAAACGCCGTCCAGCAGGGCACGGTGTTCAAAAAAGATGGTGGGATCGTTGCTGCGCAGGGCGGTCCGCAGTAGCCCCACGGCGTCCTCGGCGTTGGAAGGGAAGGCCACCCGCCAGCCCATCCCATGCAGCCACATCACCTCGTTGCATTCGCTGTGCCAGGGATCGCCCACTTTGGCAAAGCCGCCGGGCATGCGCACCACCACCGGGGCGGCAAAACGATTATTCGTGCGCCAGCGCATGGTGCCCAGGTTGTCTAACTGCTCCGTGGCCGGGTCGGCGTATTTGCGGAATTGGATCTCCGCCGCGGGCATCAGGCCGGCAATAGCCA
>JAJRYW010000413.1 GCA_024275555.1 Calditrichota bacterium
AAAAATTCTTCGCGCATTTTCATTTACCCTCTTTTTAGTTTATCTTTTTTCGGCAAAATAAAACAGACTGAGCGAAAATAGTGCTAAATTTTGTGCAATTTGTCATGCGCCCCTCACCGTCTGTTTTAAAGATAGAAAATTGTCCCACTTATAATCAGATAAAACTCTTTGCATACTCACTACCTAGGCGGCACGCAACATCAGATAAATTCTGTTCCGATCTTACCTATTAACTGATCCAGGGATGAAGGCATGCTCCCCGGCGGCGGGCTGTTAAATCCGATTATTTATTTACATCATTAAGGAAATCTGACCATTCGGTCGATTTTGACAATACTGCGTCTGAAAAGCAAACTTGGCTCTCGAGGTGCTCTAAATTTTCTTTAAACCGGTTCAGGTAATGGCCTTTCGTTTCTACAGCCGATTGTTGATTCTCGGTATGCTCTGTGTAGCCGGGCAGGCGCTGTTTGCCCAAAATTTTCTGGTGAAGCACTACCCGGAGAATGAGGAGACATTGTCCTCCTCAGCCTCGGATATTGTTCAGGATAACCAGGGCAAAATGTGGTTTGCAACCCGCCTGGGGGTGATCTGCTATGATGGGGGGAGCTGGGTAGAGTTCAGCCAAGCCGATGGGCTAAGCGGCAAAGATTTTACCCGGATTATAGTTGATGAGCAAAACCGAATCTGGGCGGTGTGCCGTTTCCCGGAATTGCAGGTGTTCTATTATGAACGTGGAAGCTGGACTAAAATCGGCGATCCCCCCACCGACAAATCGCGCCGCACCAAACTTCGTGATTTCGAAGTAATCAGCCATCACGGAGAAATTATGCTGGCGCTAAGCGTTTGGGGAGAAGGAGTACATATCTGGAAGGCCGGGAGGTGGATTCGCTATACCGAGAAACAAGGCTTGCCCAGCAATAAAGTTACCGCCCTGGTATACTGGAACGACGATCTCTATATCGCCGGCGCAGCCGGAGTGACCCGGCTGAACCTGCATACAGGCCGTATTGATCCGTTTAAGCCGGAAGGAATGCCGGAAGAAACCGTTCTGGGCGCCGTCCTGGAGAAAGCGAGCCCGCCGGACTCCGAGCGGCTCTGGTTATCCGGCTACAATTGGATCGGATACGGCTCTGCATCGGGATTTCAAGTTCTGAACCGCGATTTTCAATTCCGGCAGCCCGACCTGGTAAATATTGCCCCGGATGGCAAAAACGGGGTTTTATTCGGCAACATCGAACAGGTGCTCTACCTGGACAAAAAGACCGGTGAGATGCTCCGGTTAAGCAGCAGAAACGGGCTTACCGCCGACGGGGCCACAGCCTTGTATGTGGATCGTGAACGGAATTATTGGTTTGTCTCATCGCGGGGGGTGGATAAAATTCCCAGTTTCCGGTTTGTACGTTTCGGAAAAGAGGACGGCCTCAAAGAGGACGAGGTTTCCGCGATTGTCGAATCGGCGCCGGGAAAATTCTGGTTCGGCCATACCGACGGATTGACTTTCTACGATGGGCGTCAATTCCGAACCTTTAACTTGCCGGACAGCTATCACAACTCCCGCCGGTATAGCAAGGTGATTGACCTGGCGGCTGATTCCCGG
>JAJRYW010000414.1 GCA_024275555.1 Calditrichota bacterium
CAATGAGCTTCAACTCCAGGATAATGTCCCGCTCTTCTCCCGGTTGGCCGACTTCCCACTCGCGGGGAGAGCGGTGGGTGGAGGTGGTAAAACGGGCGTTGCCCCGTCCGCCCTGGCCGCCTTTAGCAATCACAATTTGACGCCCGGCTTCGGTAAGATCCGCCAGCACCTCGCCGGTGTGGGCGTCTTTTACCACCGTTCCGGGAGGCACTTTTAAGATAATGTCCTCGCCTTTCCGGCCATGCCGATCGCTGCCCATGCCGTGCTGCCCCCGGGGAGCGGCATAGCGGGAACGGTACTTATAATCCACCAGGGTGTGCAACTGCGGATCGACTTGAAGGATGACGCTGCCGCCCCGGCCGCCGTCGCCGCCGTCCGGGCCGCCCTTGGGCACAAATTTCTCCCGCCGGAAGCTAACGCAACCGCTGCCGCCCTGACCGGCCTTCACCTTTATTTTCACAAAATCTAAAAACATAGTCACTATCTTAGTATTTCCTGTTTGTTCGGCATTTGTTTATTCGCCATCGGCTTTTAGCGCGAGAGAGACTTTTTTGCCAAGAGCTAAGAGCTAAGAGCTAAGAGCTAAGAGCTAAGAGCTAAGAGCTAAGAGCCAATATGTTAAAAAAATCATCGTTTTGCCGGATAAAGTTGTATCATGAAAAAAATTGCAAGATAGTCGTAAAATATATCCGGAATCAGGATGAATCGCGGCAAAGTTTACGCAGGAAGGGCCGGAAAATCAAGCGTAGAATAGGAATAGGACGACGTCAAACGAATGGAGACGTTTTTTGCTTGTATCATGCGACCGGGACGGAGTATATTATTTTCAAGGCATTTCAACCGGTCTCGTTTAATTCGGTCAAAATCCGGCAACATTAATAAGAGGCCGTTGGAAGTAATCCCGTTTGGGAAACGATCAGGCAGGTAAACTCTCCAGCAGTCCGTGGCGGTGATTCAATGAGCTTCAACTGGCAGAATTTAATTTTCTATTATCATCCGATTTTTTTGGAACATTTAGCCGGTTTGCGGCATCCGGAGAATCCGGAGCGGCTCCGCATGATTATCGAGCATTTGCAAGCCAAAGGCGTATGGGAAAAAATACGGGTGGAATCGCCTTTGCCGGCCGAAATGAAGTGGCTGGAGACCAATCACAGCCGTTCCTATATCCGCTCGATCGAAGAGGCCGGTGAGCGTGCGCCGGCTATTTTGGATGACGGGGATACGCTCATCACGAAGGAGAGCTACCAGGCCGCTCTCTACGCGGCCGGCGCCTGCATCGGCGGGGTGGATGACCTGATGAATGATCGCGCGACCAGCGTCTTTTGCGCGGTGCGCCCGCCCGGGCATCACGCCGAATATGCCGAGGCGCTCGGGTTCTGCCTGTTCAACAATGTTGCTATTGCGGCCCGCTACGCCCTGGACCGCTATTCCCTGCAGCGGATTTTTATCCTGGATTGGGATGTACACCAGGGCAACGGCACTCACCATAGCTTTTATCGAACCGCGGAGGTGTTTTTTTGCAGCATGCACCAGTGGCCGCTCTATCCCGGTGTTGGCTCTGCGGAGGAGCGGGGCCTCGGCCTGGGAAACGGATATACATTAAACATCCCCCTCTCTCCCGGCAGCGGAGATTATCTCTACCTGAAAGCCTTCGAGGAACAAATTCTCCCGGCTATGCGTAGTTATCGTCCGGACTTACTGATTATCTCGGCCGGGTTTGACGCCCACGAGAACGATCCCCTGGCGGATATGAAAGTTTCTACCGACGGCTATCGCGAGTTTACCCACCTGGTGCGCAAAGAGATGCTGCAAATGAACGGCGGCAAGATTCTCTCGGTGTTGGAAGGCGGTTATCATCACCGGAATCTGGCAGAAAGTGTGCTGGCGCATTTGGAGGCGCTGGTAGAAGAGATATAAACCGACGCCTTTGGCAGATTGCCCCACTAAGACGGGGCCTTAAGCTGATCCGCCGGCCCATGTTCACCACGGCGACCGGTTGTTAGACTGCCAACGGTTAAAGGCTTTACTTTCTAACCCGGCCATCCGGGGCAAAGAAAGCGAAGCATTTAAGTTGTTGAAATTAACTTGGCAACTTTGGCGGTTTTAGGCGACATAAAAGTCAAACGGATGACCGTTCAAAGTATAACCTGTTTTGGTGTTGGTTTAGCCGGGGAAGCCTATGTGGAAATATCAGCGTCGTTCCCGGGGTTGGGATGACCCCTATCGAAAGAAACGCCTGGAAATGGTGGAAACCCAAATCCGCCGCCGGGGCGTCAAGGATAAGCGGGTTCTGGCGGCCATGGAAAAAACACCCAGGCACCTCTTTGTGCCAACCAATCTTTTAGAACGCGCCTATTCGGACGAACCCCTGCCTATCGGGAAGAATCAGACCATCTCACAACCCTTTATCGTGGCTTACATGCTTAGCCAGTTGAACTTGCAGCCGCAGGACAAAGTGCTGGAAATCGGCACCGGCTCCGGTTACCAGACCGCTGTTTTGGCCGAGTTGGTGCGCCAGGTTTACTCCATTGAAATCCACCCGGAACTGTCCACCGAGGCGCAAATCCGCCTGAATCAGTTGGGCTACTCCAACGTGCACCTGCGGGTGGGGGACGGCTACCGGGGCTGGCCGGAAGAGTCGCCCTTCGACGCCATCGTCGTCTCCGCTGCGCCGCCGGAATTCCCCTCGGATTTGGCGAAGCAGCTCAAAACAGGCGGGCGCATGGTGGTGCCCGTGGGAGTGGATCAGCAAGAGCTATTTGTGGTCATCCGCCATGAGGATCGCCTGGAGAGAATCTATAAAATCCCGGTGCGGTTTGTGCCCATGCTGAGCAGTGATGAGGAGTGAATACCCGATTAGAAACCGCGGTAGCCGATTCTCGTTTTAAGCGCTGGCTTGAGGCAAGACGCAGTTCGAGGTGAAGCGGAGCTTCAGGGGAAATGAGCGTTCCAGGCGGGAGCCTGGAACGAGGGCGGGGGAGGACGAGCGTGACGAGGCGTTTTTTGCCCCACCCGGGGTATTGACCTGATCTTTTTTTATCTCTATGTTGCGCTGTTATCCCAACAAAAGCGAACCGAGCATTTATGAATACCAGATACTCTGTTTTTTGTACCGGCGTATTTATTTTTTTCTGCTTCAGCCTGCTTGTTTGCGCCGGGGAGACGCGCTTAAGCGGGATCGTTGTAGACGCGACGAACCGAAAGCCGCTCAGGGGCGCCGAAGTTTACCTGGTTCAGGCCCGCCAGGGGGCCGTTACCGATGCGGACGGCTATTTTCTGATTGTCGTCTCGGCGCCGCTGTCAGAGTTGGAGCAGGACACCCTGGTGGTCAGCTTTGTGGGCTACCGGGAATTCCGGTCTACTGTGGCCGCCTTTAGAAATCGATCCGAAATCCGCCTGGTTCCCCAAAATGTAGAACTGGCCGACTCGGTGCTGGTGCGCGGAGAACGCATCGATTTGGTGAAGCAGGAGATCCCTCACTCCCGCACCACGATTGACTTCCGTCAGATTGAACTGCGGGGCAGCAGCGAGATTGGCGATTTGTTCAAAAATGTTTCCTCGGTGCGCATCGAGGGCAATGATCTCCAGGGCCGCCGCATCGAAATCCGCGGCAGCGACGCCGACGAGGTCAACGTCTACATCGACGGCTTCCTGATCAACAACCTGGGCCTGGACAACTCGGCCGATTTTTCTATGGTGGCGGTGGACAACATCGAAAAAGTGGAAGTGCTCAAGGGCGCCAACCTGACTCTCCTGGGAAACGGGGCCTTCGGCGGCGTGGTCAACATCACCACCAAAAAGGGATTGAAAAAGAGCGCCGGAGTTAAAACCCGGCAAGGCAGCTTCGACAGCCAGTATTACATCAGCCAGTTCAATTACCCGCTCTCCCGCAAGCTGGCCCTGAATTATTTCGGCCAGTTCAACACCATCAAGCCCGGCATCGAATTTTTTCCCGGCGAGGCGCTCCTGGCCCAAAAAACCGAGAACGATCTGATTGAAGTCCGCAAACAGAACCACAATGTGGCCTTAAATTTCTACCTGGCCGAGGGCGAAATCAGCACCCGGTTTTACGGCTATTTCCTGGATTATCAAAAACCGGCCTGGCAGGATAAGCGCAACAATTACCTGCTGGCCGGCTCGTTTAAAGGACGCCTGCTGGGGATTTCCAACCTGGATTTAAACCTGCACTACCTCATCGGCGACGACGCCATCGAGCAGGAAAAAGTAGCCGACCAAACCCGGTTTACCTATGAATTCAATTCGAGAATCCTCAACTTTCGCGCCTCGAAGAAGTTTGTCTTTAACCGGAATGAATTGCAGTTGCTGGGAGAATATTTTCATGATGAAGTGGCGGTGGACCGCAACTGGGTGCGCAGCGACGGGACCGTCCCCCTCTATGACGCCCTTTTGTATGAAAATCGCTGGAGCGGGGCGGCGGTGCTGGCTTTCCAGAACTTGATCAACGGCGATGAGAATTTGCGCTGGCGCACCCACCTGGGTTTTCGCGACGACCTGTTGGCTACCGGTGACAATTATTTTGCACCCAGCGTTGGGTTCCAATTGGAAATTAAACGTGCGGAATGGCTGATCACTCCCTACGCCAATTACGGCAAAAATGTGCGTTTCCACTCCCTGCGCGATAACGCCTTTGCCCAGTTGACCGGGGAAATTGCCCAGGCGGGGGACAGCCTGAGACGCTTCCGGCCGGAACAGAGCAATGCTTTTGAAGTGGGCGCCTCGGCGCACTACCGGCCCGGGGCGGCGCTGTACCGCAGCCTGGATGCGGACGCCGCGCTCTTCCGGAATACCATTTTCAACAAACTGCTCCGCCATCCCCGCGATCCGGCCAAGATTTTTTTGGAATCCGGGCGCAATGTCACCGCCGGCGCCGAGGTCTCGCTGCGGTTCAACAAACTGCTCACATATTTCGATCTTTCCTTCAGCGGCATGGCTCTTCATTTTTCCGATTCGCTGATCTACTCGTTCAAGCCGGCCAATAAAATCAGCATGCAGTTGGATTTTCATTCCCCCTGGGGTTTTTATCTTTCCGGCGCCTATTTCCGGGAAGGGGAAAGCTTTGGCTGGGACGATCTGCGAGTGATTACCCAGGACAGTGAGGAGTTTATCGTGCCGGTCGGCAAGCAAACTATTCCGGCCTTTTTTGACCTCGATCTTTCCCTGGGCTACCGGTTTCGCATCGGCAGTATGAAATTCAATCTGCAGGCGGCCGGCCTGAATATCCTGGATAACAGCGGCTACCAGAATTATTTGATTAACAAGCAGTTTTTTCAGTTTACTCTGTCGGCAAAGTATTGAGTGAAACGTGATGCGTAAAGCGTGATGAGTGAGGCGTGAAACGTAATTTTTGTTCCGCCGAAGGGAAACTACCGACTGCCCCCCTTCCCGCTTTTTGTTTGACATTCCCCGCCGTGGATATTAACATTCTCAGTCACAATCAGTAGCGCGTTGAACCGCAAAACACCAAGCCAATGGGAGTATCGATGGAATTTGTATTAAACGGTAAACGAAAGACCTACACCGGCAACCCGGACCGGTTGCTGTTGCACTATTTGAGAGAAGAAGAGGGAATCATTTCCCCGAAAAACGGCTGCTCCCCCCAGGCCTCTTGCGGCTGCTGCGTGGTGGAACTCAACCGGCGGGCCGTGCTGGCCTGTGCAATTACCATGAGCAAAGTTGCCGGCGGAGAAGTGACCACCATGGAAGGCGTACCCCAGCGAACCCAGGATGTTTTCGCGAAAGCGTTCTTGGCAAAAGGGGGAGTGCAGTGCGGCTTTTGTATTCCCGGGATCGTCATGCAAAGCAAAGTATTGCTGGATAAAAATCCCCAACCCACCCGCGAGGAAATATCCAAAGCCCTGACCCCCCATCTCTGCCGCTGCACCGGCTACAAAAAGATTCTCGACTCCATTGAATACGCCGCAGAAACGCTCCGGGAAGGCGGTGAACTTCCCGCTCCCAACGGCCGGGCCAACATCGGCGAGCGGCGAACCAAGTATGACAGTTACGACGCCGTACTGGGTCGACGTCCCTATGTCGACGACCTGCGCATCGAAGGGATGGTCTACGGGGCGCTGAAGTTCAGCGACCACCCC
>JAJRYW010000415.1 GCA_024275555.1 Calditrichota bacterium
GGATTGTAGGGATGTTTTTAGCCGTGCCGCTTTCGGTCGTTATCAAGATTATCTTCGAGAATATTCGCGGTCTTCGCTTCATTAGTACTTTAATGAGCGCTCACAGTTAAATCGTCATCTCCCCGCAGAGGTGACGATTGATCCGACACTTTCCGGGCAGCTTCGCTGCACCTTTTCCTGCCAATGTCTTGATATATAACACCTTTGGCGCGACAGGCGCCACCCCGCCATACTCGGCACTCTATTTGCACAGAACCGGAATGTAGTAATTGTTTCAGGGATGAAGCATCACCTCCTGAACGATCGATAGGGACATCGAGTTTACGAGGGAGTTTTATGAGTTCTGTACCAGATGATCGACCTGCCGCCCCTTTTAGGGGTCCTTCCGCGCCGCACTCTCACCAACCGGATTTTCTCTCCTTTATCCGCAGCCGTCTTAATGTTATTGGCGCCTCGGTGTACCTGTTGGAAAACACCCTGGAACCGGTGAATCATGTCCAGCAGCGCTATCTGGAAAAAATTAAAAACGAATTGGAAGTAATCCGGCAATTAATTAACGAATGAGCAGGAATCTCTATGGAAAAGACTGATCTTCGCATATTAGTTGTGGATGACGAGGAAATGATCCTCAAACTGCTGCGGGAATCCTTGGAAATCCAGGGCTACCAGGTGGAAACCGCGCAGGACGGCCAGGAAGCCCTGCATCGCCTGGAGGAGCAGGCTTTTCATATCGTACTGACCGACCTGAATATGCCCGGCTTAAACGGGCAGACTCTGTTGGACAAAATTAAAACCCGCTGGCCGCTTCTGGAAGTAATTGTCATCACCGGTTATGCAACCATGGAAGCCGCGGTAGAAGCCCTGAAAGCCGGCGCCAGCGACTTCATCAGCAAACCCCTCCGCCTGGCCCGGATTCAATCCATTATCAACCGCTCTTACCAGAAAGTAAAATCAATTTATGAAAACCAGGAATTGCGGGAAGCCAATGAGCAACTCCGCTATCTCAATGAGATGAAGAACAAATTCCTCTCCATCACCAACCATGAAATACGCACCCCCTTAACCATCATTCGAGGCTACCTGGAAATTCTGGAAATTGAAGCGGAAGACTGGAGTGAGGAAAACCGGGAAATTTTAAACATCCTCAAAAAAACCACCCAGGAACTGGGCCTTACCGTTGACCGGATGCATGCTTTTTCCAGGCTGAAGGAAGCACATCACAAAGCCATGCAACCGGTGGATTTGGGAAATTATCTTCGGGCAATTTGTCAGGAATTCGATAAACTTTTCCGCCATCGTCAAATCACCTTTGCGCCGGAGATACCGGACGCCCCTCTGATCATCCTGGCTCGCCCCAGCGGAATTAAATTAATTTTGCGGGAGTTGCTCCAGAACGCCTTGAAATTTACCCCGGACAGCGGGCGGGTGGAAGTTCGGCTTCTTAAGCAAAATAAAGAGGTAATCCTGGAAATCGAAGACAACGGCATCGGAATTGATTACCAGCAGCAAGAATTGATTTTCCAGGAGTTTTACGAAGTTCAGGATTCTATTCATCATAAAACCTCCCAGACAGAATTTATGGGCGGCGGAATGGGCCTGGGATTGTCCCTGGTAAAAGAAATGGTTCGCTTTTTTGGCGGAAAGATTGAATTGGAAAGCGAACCCGGAAACGGTTCCTGTTTTCGCATCATATTGCCTTTAAAACCGGAGCACACGGAGGTGCACAACCATGAAGGAAGCCAGGTCTGTTAACCCCGGGCGTCGCCAGCATATCTATGTCGGAATTTTCCTCTGCCCCGGTTGTGCAAAGTACCAACACATTCCCCTGGAATTATCATTGAAACAAATAGAGATGTCCTTGCGCTTTTGGGGAGCCAACCGCTTTTTCCCACCCCCGCCCCCCTGCCCGGAGTGCAACCGCCCCATGTGGATTGAGAAAGTGATTAACCGGCAGGGTGACGTCGTTTTCGATTCCGGCGAGTGGATGGACCGGGAATTAGAGCGCTTGCGTATTCAACAACATAAACAAGGAAAACAACGATGAAACGAATTCTATATATCGAAGATGAGCGGGTTCTGGCCCGCACCGTGCAAGCCCAGTTGAATCGACGCGGCTACCAGGTAGACCTCGTCTCTTCCGCCGAGGAAGGCCTGGAAAAATTAAAACAGGGCCAATACGATTTGCTCCTGGCAGACTACAATCTCCCGGGCATGAACGGCATCGAACTCCTCCAGGAAGCCGCCTTGAGGAACTATTCCTTGCCCATCATTATCCTCACCGCCGGCGGCGATGAAAAAGTGGCCGCAGAAGCGTTAAAGTGGGGCGCCGCAGATTACGTCATCAAAGAACCAACGTTTCTGGATCACCTACCTCATACCGTGGAGATGACCCTGAGCGAACATTTAGCGCTTCGGCAAAAAGAAGAAACCGAGGCAGCCCTCCAGCAAAGCGAAGCGCACTATCGCGCCCTGATAGAAGCCCTGCCGGGTATTTTGCTCCAGGTAGATTTAACAGGGCGTATTTTATATAGCCGTACGCCGGAAGCCGACCGCCATCTTTTAAAAGAAGCCCCCGCCGGCGTGATGTTCCGCGAGTGCTTCTCTTCCGATATCGGGAAACAAATCGAAGCAAACTTTCGCGAGGCGCTTCAGTACGGCCGGGCCCGGGTGTTCGAATTGCATTTTGCCCACAACCAGGTCGACCACTACTATGAGTATCACATCAAACCCTGTGCAAACGATGTGATTATTATTTTTCGGGATATCACCACCGAGAAGCTGGCCGCCCGGGAGCGGGAACAGCTTATTCAGGAACTGCAAGAGGCGCTTTCTAAAATAAAGACGCTTTCCGGGCTCATCCCCATCTGCTCTTCCTGCCGACGAATCCGCGATGACCGGGGCTATTGGGACAGCCTGGAAGAATACCTGCATAAACACTCCGACGCCGAATTGAGCCACAGTATTTGCCCCAACTGCATCAAGGAACTCTACCCGGAAGTGTATGATCCGAAGAAATTCGGCCAGACAGCCGCTGCGCCGACCTCCTCCGGGCAAACCTCGCCCGGCTAAATTGCCGCCGGGCGGATATACAAATCGAAACGGGTGCAACCACCAGACAAACCCGGCATCCCCCAAACGGTCCGGGTTTTTTCGCGGACTTCAGCGAAAATGATCTGCCGGGGCGCAAAGTGTTGGGCAATATTCCTTTCCTTGGCTCCATTATGCCGGAATAGACAACCTTTTGGCAATGAACACACTTAAAACGCCTAAATCGCTGCTTGAAAATCCTGCTTTCCGACCCTAAATTGGAGCCCGAATTCACAGGATGCTATTTGGTTCACAAGGAGCCTGGCTACAAGGGCTCTGCAATGCAGCAAGCTGCCGGAGGAGAAATGAAGTTTTTATTTGCCATATCATTGGCGTCGCTTTTGATCATGAGTTTTAGCTACATGAGTTGTAATTCTAAATCCGAATCGACTCCGGAAACAGCTCTAAAGAAACCGCTGCAATTAATTTTGATTGGCGGACCGGGAGCCGGCAAAGGCGCCCAGGCGGTTCTGCTGAAAGAAAAATTCGATATCCCCCATATTTCCACCGGCGAGATGCTCCGGAATGAAGTTGACCGGGGCACCAAAACGGGTCTGCAAATTGCCCACATTCTCCAAAAAGGCGAACTGGTCTCCGATGAGCTGATGCTGACCATGGTTGAAGACCGGCTGCGCCAACCGGACTGTCAAAACGGTTTTATTTTGGACGGATTCCCGCGCACCCGGGGCCAGGCAAAGGGTTTGGAAACAATTCTGGCCAAACTCGGCCGCCCCGATATCACGGTTTTGTATATTGAAGTATCCGACCGGGAATTGTTCTGGCGCCTGCAAAACCGCGGCCGCACCGATGACGCCGATTCCACCATTCAGCACCGCATCCGCAAATTCCACGAACAAACCGAGCCGGCCATTACCTACTACGAAGAGAAGGGCAACCTTATCCACATCAACGGTGAACAACCGGTGGAAGCAGTTACCAAAGAAATCTTGTCTGTCCTGGAAAAAATCCGTTAATCACCTGCTCTGTAGGGTTTACCAGGGCAAACCTCTGTCGGCGCAGCTTCATCTATATGAGATTTGTTTAGCGGGAGCAGCATATTATATTGGGCTTTTTAGATGAACGTTCGAGCGGCCGTTCAGCGCTAAATCCGAATCCTTTAACTTCATAATCAATGGAATCCTCATCATGGATAAATCGAACGAAACTCCTCAAAATCCGTTGCGAGAGATTATCGATCCGTTCGTAAACCTGGTGAAGGCGCCCCGGGCATTGTGGGGCATCAACCTGGGTTATTTTTTAGAGGGATGGGTCTATTTTGGTATTTTAGGCTACCTGGCAATTTATTTTTCCGATATTGTCTTTAAAGGGCTTGATGAGCCGGACGTTTACTCCCATTACATGATCCTGGTGCTTACCGCCGGCATCACCATCTCCATGTTTTTCCTGGGAACCGTTTCGGATAAAATCGGGGTTCGTAAAAGCCTGCTGATTTCCTTTGCACTTCTGCTTGTGGGAAGAATTTTTATTTCGCTTCCTCCCTTTGTGGGGATGAAACCGGGGCTGTGGTCTTCCATGCACCTGACCACCATGCTGGGAATTCTGATTGTAGTCATCGGCTATGGAATGTACCAACCGGCGGTCTATGCCGGGGTAAAACAGTTTACCAACGAAAAAACCGCCGCCATGGGTTACGCCATGCTCTACGCCTTAATGAACCTGGGCGGCTACCTCCCCACTTATTCTTTTCTGCTAAGGGAAAATATGGGATTAGGTATTCCGGGCGCCTTTTGGTTTTACACGGCCTTAACCCTGGTCGCGCTGATTGCCACCGCCTTTATTCTTACTCCCAAGGTCGAGAAAGAAGCCGCGGAACGGGCGGAACGGGAGCGTGAGCTGGAAGCACAAGGGAAGGACGCCCCGGACGCCCCGGAAACTACCGGCGCCCAACGCACAGCGGCGCAGATCGCCCGCGACAATCGAGACCGCACCCTGTTCCAGAAGCTGGCCAACTGGGTGCGCACCCACCCCCTCCGCGATCTCCGCTTCACCTACTTTATTTTTATTCTGATCCCGGTGCAGACCTTGTTTACCTACAACTGGCTGATTCTGCCCCAATACATTTCCCGCGCCTACACCGGCTGGATCGGCGATAAGTTTGAAATCGCCTCCAATTTCAACCCGCTTTTAATCTTCCTTTTTGTGCCGATCATCGCCGCCGTTACCCAGAAGCGCAATGTCTACAAGATGATGATTTGGGGAACCTTTGTGATGGCTGCGCCGGCCTTTTTCCTGGCGATGGACACCAGCGCCTACAGCCTCTTCGCCTATTTGGTGGTGATGACCATCGGAGAGGCAATGTGGCAGCCCCGCTTTCTCCAGTACGCCGCAGAGATCGCCCCGGAAGGCCGCACCGGCGAGTACATGGGCGTGGCGCAACTTCCCTGGTTCTTAACCAAGGTGATCGTTCCGCTCTATTCCGGGCACATCCTGGCCAAGTACTGTCCGCCGGAAGGAATTCGGCATCCGGAACAGATGTGGCTTATTTTCGGGGTCATCGCTTTAATCAGTCCGCTGGGATTAATCCTGGCCAAAAACTGGATGGGAACACATTTAACCAAACGGCATGGATAACTTAGTAAGTAGACTATTAGAAGTTTTTTGGGGGAATTATGTGACATTGGCAATAACGCCTGAGTAGTTACTAATCTTTGAATTTTGAATCTTTAATCTTTAATTTCACGGTTCGCTTAAATTTTTTGAGATTATCAAAATTTAATCTTCGCACCTAAGGTAATGTTTTAATAAGAGTAAAATGCATTTTGGGGGGCGCATGACAAATTGTATTTTACAGACATTTTTTAAAAACCGTTGAAACGGTTAAACAATCGGTGCAAGATGTCATTAACACCTGCCCCGGCTACCGGGGCGGTGTTAATGAGAAAGAAATTATTACATAGCC
>JAJRYW010000416.1 GCA_024275555.1 Calditrichota bacterium
GTTTCTGCCGGTGGATGTCTACATTCCCGGTTGCCCGCCCCGCCCGGAAGCCATTATCGACGCCGTGATGAAAATCCAGAAACTGGTGGAAACCGATACCTGGAAGACTTATAAAAAAGAAAATATCGAAAAGCTCCGCGAAGCAAAAATTTACCAGGGGCCCAATCTTCCCTGGGAAACTCGTTGACCGGCTCTGGCAAGCGTGAATTTAAAAACCCATGAACGAGATGCTCATGGGTTTTTCTTTTGATAGAAAGCTAGAGTTAAGAATCCCGGATCAATGCTGTTGATTTGGCTAACATTCAAAAAGAAAAATTCGCCTATAATGGTTTCTTTCGAATATGGGGCTCCGGTGAGTTAAGAGAACCAGCAACTAAATGCTTCGGCAGACATCTTTGAAAGAATGAAAGTAAGCGAATGATTGATATTCACAATCACATTATCTACAAGTTTGACGACGGCCCGGCCTCCCTGGATGAGTCGATGGAGATGCTCAAGCAAGCCGCAGACCAGGGCGTAACCGATGTATTTGCCACCTCACATTTCAGTGAAATTATCCACACTGACACCCTGACCGAGTATTTTCAGAAGCTGGATTCTCTTCGGGAGCAATGCCAAAGAGAAAACCTTGCTGTCAACCTTCATTCGGGCAGTGAGCTTTTTTTTCATCATTTTATGGAAAAAAGCGCCCGGGAACACCCGGTAGGCACGTTGGGCAACTGGGGCCAGTATGTTTTGCTGGAGTTCCCCCTCTACCTGGAACCCTCCGGAATTGGCGAAACCCTGTTTAAACTCACCATGGATGAATTTATTCCCATTGTGGCGCACCCGGAGCGCTATGCGTTTGTGCGGGAAAAGCCGGAAAAGATTTTAGACTTTATACGATTTGGCGCGTTGCTGCAAGTAAACACCGGCAGTATTTTGGGTGAATTTGGCAAATCGGTGCAGAAGATAGCCTTCTGGCTCCTGGAAAACCACTATGTGCACTTCATCGGCTCCGATGCACACAAGCCCAAAGGCCGCAGTTTTAAGATGGCCGCCGCCGCCGAGGAACTTAAATACCGGGTGGATCACGCCTACCTGTCCAACCTGCTCAGAAAGAATCCGGAGAAGATTATCAGCAAAGAGCGGATGGAGCCGGTTACTATTCCGGAGCTGCCCGAGCAAAAGGGGCTTTTGGGTAAACTTAAGAGCCGTTTCCGGCTGGGATAAGCCCTTCTTGCCGGCGAATCCGAATTCCTCTTGTTTTAAAATATGCCAACCTCTAAATTCTACGGATTTTAGTTCGTTCTCCCGGGAAAAATGCAGTTTTGCGACTGCTGCATCGGGAGGGAATAAACGGCCGTTTTTCGGTATAAAGCTAAAATTCACGATCAGGAGGAGTCAATGGAACCTACCGCGAGTATCATTGCTAAGCTTATCTTTTCTGTTATTCTGATTACTTCCCTGGGCAGTTTTGTTTTTTTGATGTATCGCCGTATCAAGGTGCTTTTTGCGGCGCGCCCGATTGATCGTTTTGATCGAATCGGGGAGCGGATTAAAGGGGTGCTGGTTTATTACCTCGGGCAGCGCCGTATCCTGGATCCCAAACACATCGGCGCCGGGGTGATGCACGCCTTTATTTTTTGGGGCTTCTTAGCTGTTTCGATTAATTCCCTCCACTTGATCGGCCGGGCTTATTTCCCGGGATTCCACCTGCCCCTGTTTGGCCCGGAGGGGATACTGGGCGCCCCCTACATCTTTCTCCGGGATGTGTTTGAGGTGCTGGTGCTGGTGATGGTGCTGGTAGCGGGCTTCCGGCGCACCGTGCTGAGGCCGGAGCGGATCACCCTTTCCTGGGACGCCGCCCTGATCCTCGGCCTTATCGGAACCTTGATGGCAACCGACTTTATCGCCAACGGGGCGATTGTGGCCGCGGGCCACAGCACCGGCGAGGCCTATTCTTTTATGGCCGCCTTTGTCGGCAGTGTTTTTCAATCGATGCAGATCGGCAGCGCCGCCCTGGGCATTCTTCATTCGGCGGCCTGGTGGATTCATATGATCAGCCTGCTCTTTTTCCTGGCCTACCTGCCCATCTCGAAGCATTTTCATGTGATCACTTCCGTTTTCAACGTCTTTTTCCGCAACCTCAATCCCAGCGCCTTGCCGCACATGGATTTGGAAGACGAGAACCTGGAAAATTTCGGGGCTTCCCAAATCGAGCATCTTGACTGGAAAGATATTCTGGACATTTACACCTGCACCGAATGCGGCCGCTGCCAGGACGCCTGCCCGGCCTACGCTACCCAAAAACCGCTCTCGCCTAAGAAAGTGAATGAGGAGATGCGGCATCACCTCTTTGAAAAAACTCCCTTCCTGCTCCAAATGGTGGACCAAAAAAACGGGAATGGCGACCTGCCGGAATTTGAAGGCCCGGCGCTGGTCGGCGAGGTGATTCAAGATGATACGATTTGGAGTTGCACCACCTGCAAAGCCTGCGAGGAAGCCTGCCCGCTGTTCATCGAGTTTATTGACCGCTTTGTGGAGATGCGCCGCAGCCTGGTGCTGGAAGAGAGCCGTTTCCCCAGCGAACTGACTGCCATCTTCAAAAACCTGGAAAATGCCGGAAATCCCTGGGGAGTGGCCCCGGATGACCGCGAGCTGTGGACCGAGGGCCTGGATATTCCCAAAATCCGCAATATTGAAGGAGAAGTGGAATATCTGATTTTTGTGGGTTGCGCCGGGGCCTTCGACCAGAAAAACCAATTGACCTTGCAGTCGCTCTGTAAAATTCTCAATACTGCCGGAGTGAACTACGCCATCCTGGGCAAAGAGGAGACCTGCACCGGCGATTCCGCCCGCCGGGCCGGCAACGAATATCTCTACCAGATGATGGCCGAACAGAACATCGAGACGCTCAATTCCAAGAGCTTCAAGAAGGTTATCACCAGTTGTCCCCATTGCTACAATACTATTCGCAATGAGTATCCCCAGTTGGGCGGGGAATACCAGGTGGTGCATCATACCGAGGTAATCGCCGAACTGCTCCGGGAAGGAAAGATTCACTTGGCAAAGCCCATCAACAAGACGGTCACCTTCCACGATTCCTGCTACCTGGGCCGCCACAACGGCATTTACGACGCCCCGCGGGATATTCTCAGAAAAATACCGGGCCTGCGCCTGGAGGAGATGCCGCGCTCCCGGAATAAGGGTTTCTGCTGCGGCGCCGGCGGTGCACGGATGTGGATGGATGAAAGCAAGCCCCGCGTCAACCAAAACCGGGTGGATGAAGCTGCTACCGAAACCAACGCCACCCTGGTCAGCACCGCCTGCCCCTTCTGCTCCACCATGATCGACGATGGAATTACCGAAACCGGCCGGGAAGAACGCATGGAAACCAAGGATATTGCCGTGCTGGTCGCGGAAGCGTTGCAGGAATAAACCGCCGGCGTCTCAAACGGATCGAAGACAACCTCACAAACCCCGCCGATTACCGGCGGGGTTTGTTTTCCCTGGGGAAAACCGGGCAGATTCAAGAAACCGCCGGGCAAACAAATAGTAAGATACCGGTAAAGGGACTTGAAACCCGGGCGGCGCTTGCGTAAATTGAGCAGGCATCTACAAAAAGGAATGACTATGAAGCGGTATTTCACATTTTGGCGGATCGCTGTTTTGGCGGCGATTGTCTTGTCGGTCTCGCATCCGCTTTTGGCCCAGACCGTTACAGCAAAAGTAACTCTGCAGGCGGGCCGTTTGCAGCCTCAGGATCGCCAGATTATCACAGAGCTGCCTCGCCAACTGGAAGACTACATAAACAACTACCAGTGGAGCAATGAGAACGAGGATATGCTGATCGATTGCCGGATTAACCTGGTTATCGAAACGGTTACTTTCCGCAATGCCGAGCGGATTTTCCAGGGACAGTTCTTAATCAATTCCAAGTCCTCCGGGGAGAATATCCTGGATAAATTTATCTCCTTTCCCTATACCCAGGGCCAGTTTATGGAACACGACCGGCCGGTTTATAACTCCATCCTCTCCATTGTCGATTTCTATATTTATATGATCATTGCCAGTGAGTTGGACACCTATTTTATCCTGGGGGGCAGCTTTTATTACGACCAGGCCCGCAAAGTGGTGGAGGAAGGATTGGCCAGCAACTATAGCCGCGGGTGGCGGGCGCGCCAGGAGGAAGTCAGCTTGATTACCGACGGAGATCATGTCCCGCTGAGGAAGGCCAAATTCTATTTTTACGAGGGGCTGTACTATTACGAGGAAAAACAGGATGAACGGCGGGTTCCCGCCTATGCCAAGAAAGTTGTGGAACTGCTCGACCAGGTCTATCAGCGCAAACCCAACAGCGCCGCTTTAAAACGCTTTTTTGATTACCACTACCGGGAATTCTGCGATTTGTTCGCCTATGATAAAACCGATGATCATATCCGGGCGATGATGCGCATTGACAACCGCCACAGCGAAAGTTACGAGAGCTGTGGCAAGACCGTAAAACGGGAGTTTTAGGGGGACGATCCCCCCGCTCAATCACTGATGTTACGCGATTAATCCCGGTATTCATGTTGATAAGATTGCTACTACGCCGGTATTCTTGACCGCAACGTTGGCAACCTCGCGTGTTCATTGCGTTCGTTGCGGTTTCGCAAATAAAGCTCTTTGGTCAGGGAATGCTCATCACCGAATCGTTTACCGTAATCTCAAGGTAAGGGGCATTGAAGCGAAAAACTATAATAGCGCATAACATCAGTTAATAGACCTTATTACCTTTTAAAGAACTGTAATTATTAACTTTAAAAAGCCACTGTCATTTCGAACTCCAGGGACGGAGAGAGAAATCTGTGCGTATTCGACATTAAATTTGCTGAAATAATTGTAAATTAAA
>JAJRYW010000417.1 GCA_024275555.1 Calditrichota bacterium
ATCTCTAAAACGCCGCACGGCGATTCGCACATCCAGGAGGTCTTATTCGGGGCGCTCTTAGCGGTTACCGATGCCGAGATCGTCAAACTGCTGATCGTTTTTTCCGTGTTAGCGATCCTGCACGCCCTTTTCCGTCGCCACATTTTCCGGCTGACCGCGGAGATGCAGGCCGGGCGTATCGAGGGATTTGAATTGAAAGACCGGCTCTGGAATTTCTTCTTTTATATCAGCATTGGGATTGCCATTGTCTTTGCCGTTCAGGTGGGCGGGGTCTTGCCGGTTTTTGCTTACCTGGTCGTTCCGGCGGTGAGTGCGCTGCTGCTGGGGCGCTCGCAGTGGTGGACGGTTGTGCTGGCCGCCCTGGCCGCGGTCATCACCAGTTACCTGGGGCTGTGGTTCTCCTACAGCTATGATTTCCCGGCCGGCCCCTCCATTGTCGCTGTCTTCGGGATGATCTTCCTGTTGGCCAGCCTTTACCGGTTCGCCCGGCTTCGCTTAAAGACAACTTGATCCGGTCGCCGGTGATGCTGATATTTGTGTATGGATAAAACCATCTGTATTTTCAGTGCATCCAGCAATTCGATATCGGTAAAGTATTTTGAAGCGGCCAGCCGGCTGGGAGCGGAAATTGCCCGTCGCGGGGACCGGCTTATCTTCGGCGGCGCGGAAGTGGGACTGATGGGCGCCGCGGCCTCCGCGGCCCACAAGGGCGGGGCGGAGATCATCGGGGTGATTCCCCAGCGACTGCTCCAGCACGGCATCGCCCACGAGGATGTCGACGAACTGATCATCACCAAAGACTTGCGGGAACGCAAAGCGGTGATGGACGCCCGCGCCGATGTGTTCATGATCCTGCCCGGCGGATTCGGCACCCTGGAAGAAACGCTGGAGATTATTACCCTCAAACAGTTGAAATACCATCATCGGCCCATCATCTTCCTGAATATCGAGCACTTCTTCGAACCCCTGCGGGCCTTATTTGAATTTGTGATTCAGGAAAATTTTGCCAAAGACGCCTACCGGCAGCTATACTATTTTGCCCCGGATGTACCCTCCGCCTTTGCCTACCTGGACAACTACGAGCCGCCTGAATTGGAAGATAAGTGGGGGTAGCCGGTTTATTTGCGGTTAATAAAAGCCGATTGGCAACTTTTAATTTGCACATTTTTTCCTGCCGCCGTATATTGAAAACAGATTCCCATAAATTATAAAACAACCGGGCAGGATGTCCTTTTTGATAGAGTGTTTTTGCAGTTTACAGTTTTTCTCTTATTATTGAGACATGAATTAGGTTGCGAAATAATGACATTGTGGTTTATCACAAAAATGAAAACCTAAACAGAAACTCAAAAAGGATTCCCCGTATCATTCCGATGGAGTTCATGCTCATCGGAGCTATTTTTCTACAAACATTTCATCCCTAAAGATATTGTTCGATGGTTTTCTGATGACTGAAGAAGAATTGCTAATACAGAAACTGCTTCGTATTGAAGCTCTTTATTCCGGAACTACATTTTCCGGGGAAAAAGATGCCGCGGCGCATGCAATTGACCGGATTTGTAAACGTCTAAAAGAACTGCAAGACCTCGATCCTCCCCGGGAATATCGATTTAGCCTGGGAAATACCTGGTCGAAGAAACTCTTTGTTGCTTTATTGAGACGATATAACCTCAAGCCTTATCGGTATAAGCGCCAGAAATATACCACGGTAATGGTCCAAGTACCCAAAAGCTTTGTCGAAGAAACGCTCTGGCCGGAGTTCCTGAAACTGGATAATATTTTGTGTGACTATCTTAGTGAGGTGACCGATCGAATTATTTCACAGGGAATATTTTTCGGTTCTTCCGATGAAGAGGTTCGGAATGATTCGGAAATGAAAGGGCTCTCTTCGCCATCAGATTAAAAAATTTGCAATCACGGCAAAAAACTTCGTGTTGCGGCAAGTTTTCTTAGCAATGCCATACAAGATGTAAGAACCATAAACTCCATCGGAGTGACATGGCAAATCTTTTTTGACCGTGACGCCGACACGACCAGCAATTTGGAAAACTCCGGATTTTGAGTAACTTCCGCTGTGTAAACAAGACTCCGGCTAGCCGCGGTGTCGCTATACTGCCCAATAAACTCATAAGAATACCGCCTGCCAATCATCTCAATTTGAGATATATTTCCCCATGCGCGGAATTACCCGCAGACGCTTGCTCGATTTCATAGAATCTCACCCGAAAGCAGATGAGCCGGTAGAGCGTTGGCATCGAGTTTTGCTTCAGATGGAATTGGACAATGTAAAGTACAAACTAACCAATGTCCAATTCCATCTGAAGCAAAACAAAACTAACCCTTAAGAGTTCAGCTACCTTTGTTTGATTCTTTGAGGCTTTTAACAAGTCAATAGCAAACCTTTCAAAAAGCAGGGTTGCCCGACTTAAAGGCGACGCCCAGGGAACATTGATTGTTTTTATCCCGTGATCTTTACACTTGACACGCGGCGTTCTACAAACAATATA
>JAJRYW010000418.1 GCA_024275555.1 Calditrichota bacterium
AATCCTTCCGGAGTGGTAGTGGAGAGCGTAGTGTAAACCGGATCGCACATCACCGAATTGCCCGCGTCATCGGTCACTTCCAGCATAATCGAGGCGCCGGCGCCATTATTGATCTTGGCGGCGCGCAGCAATACCGGGGCCGTTTCAGGCGGCGAGAAGGTTACCACATCGCCGGTGTTATAAAAGTTGCCCGATCCTTCCGGAATTTCTACGGTGGCATTGCTCAGCACTACAACCTTGATCGTCTTGATTCCGCTTTCGGTGTCGCTCAAGCTGAATTGAACCGATAAAGGCGGGCCGGGATCGAAGCCGGTCAGGGCGCACTGCGGAGCGGTGTTGTCGGTCTGTGTCGAGTTCACCGTAATATCCACCGAGCAATTCGATGATCCACCCTGGTCATCGGTAATAACGAACTGAACCGTGTAACTTCCGGCTTGTCCTGCGCCGGGGGTCCAATCGAATACGGAGGAAACGCCGGTGTTAGGCCCGCTCAGAGGTAAAGCAGGGGTCATGGTTGCGCCGGGAGGAAGAGCGCCGACTAAATCCACCGTGACAACATCGCCGGCGTCGGGATCGCTGCCGGTAACCACAAAGCTGATCGGGTCGCCTTCATCCACCGTAAACGGCCCGGGAGGACTGATCTGGCAAACCGGGGAGTTGTTCGGCGAAGCAACGGTAATAGTCACCGGGCAATCGGTGATATTGCCGGCGCCATCGGTCACCCGCACCACACCGGAACCGGAAATAGCCGGATTGATCAGATCGAGTGTGAAATTGACAATGCCTTCCCCGGGAGTAAAGGGCGGCACGTTCAGGTTTAAGTTGACGCTTCCGGCCAGCAGAGTAATGAAAAATATGCCGGTGTCTTCATCGATTTGGCCGTTGCCGTTCAGGTCTTCACCCGGATCCAAGATGCCGTTTCCGTTTACATCTTCACTGGGACGATTATCCTGGGCGACTCCGCTCGCACTTGTACCGCTGACCGTAATAGTGCAAATCGGCGGATTCGCATCGCCATGCGGATTGATAAAGTTAAACAGCGCTCCGCCGGGATAGAGATAGGAGTCGTCGTTGTTTACCCCGTACACCCACAGACCGTGGCCGTTTGGGGACGAAGTGATGTGTGTTCCCTGGCTGATCGAGACAGTAGCCGCCGAATAACCGGTGGTCCCGATGGGAGAGAAGAGACCGGCCGAAATCGGAGAGCCGTCTAAGAGAACCGAGCCGACATCGCCATCTTCGGCTATGACATTGATAAAGTGCTGGGCAAATTGATTTCCCCCAACTGTGGAGAAGGTATAAGAGCTCAGGTACTGATCCGGCGGGGTCATATTCCCCATGGCCGGGTCGCCGTTCCCCGGATTCACGCCGGTCATAAACTGGGCAACAAATACGGGTTTGTCGGCGGAGAACTCATGGTCGCCCGGCAGCCGGCCGGTATCAAAATATTCGCCCCGGTTTAATGTAGCCAAAAATCCGCCGTCCAGATTTAAGGTGGTATTGTCTTCCGAAGCCACAATTCGATACACGGCCCCGGCGGGATTATTGGTAAGATTATGAACTAATGCGGTGGTTCCCCAGGTTTGCACCGGCTGGGCAATCTCAAAGATATGATCGCAGTATGTTTGCCCGGGAGTAACATTGGTGCAAATGTTTCCGTTGGTCATCGTCACGGGGTTATCGGCTTCCACAAGAGAACCGCTCAGGTCCCCGGCGCTGCCAGAAGTCAGGCTGCGAGCTTGAAACGCCTCTCCTTTATTGAGTGTAATCGTAAAGGGAACTCCTGCGGAATATCCGCCCACAAGAGCTTTCTTAGGCGTAATCGTCACAGAAGTATTGTTGAAGGCGGCGGTGACAGTAAACAGGCTTCGGTCTGTTGAAACGACCGTGCTGTGGTAAGTTAAGGCGATGAAGTTTGTGTTGTAGGATTCCACCGGCAAGGCCAGCGCGGCATCCGAAGAAAAAGAACGAATATTAATCATATAGGCGACAAATTCATCGTCGGTGGTAGAAACCGCCCGCACCGAATTATTCTCTACCACCCCGGCAGTCCAATTCTGTGAGGCGGTGACCGGAAGGGAAACAATCGTGATCGCTCCCGGCGCAACCGCTACAGTCGAGGTAAAGGTCGGAGAATTTACCGGGTATTCAACCAGGACCGTGGTTGGAACATCACTGGTCAAATGCAGTTCCAGCGTGATTGTGCCGGAAAAATTCGGCAAAAAGGACATGATAAACTCTTTGCCTTTGTTGTCAATGATCTGGGAAAAAACTGTTGTGGAAAAGAACAACAGCGATAGTGTAAATATAACACTTAAAAACTTTATAGCTTTCTTCATCCGAAACTTCCTCCAGTTTGTAATTGTTTGATTTTTTTACCGCTTCATACTACTTGTGCGCCTTCTACATAGCGTCCCCCTGTGTTTAAAATACTACAAGTTTATTGTAACACTCCTACACCGGTATGTTATTCATTTTGAGCACACCTCAAGGAGTGTGATTACTATCACCTTATCCGGGGGCATGGCCGGAAAGGAGAAGATTAAAACAATTGTTTGAGAGCCTGGATGGGCAGAAAAATATTTTAAGAAAGGAACGGGCAATCCGGAGTGAGTACTCACAAGTACTTAAATGATGACAGTAAATAATGAGAACAAACAGCGAGTGCTACACTTTATATGAGTCCGTTCATCAACAGATTATTAATCCCTCAGAATCTGCTCGTAGCTTAAAATCATAATTCCCCCAATTATGTACTACGCGGCAGCTTGTCTCGAACACCGGGAACAAGCTGCGTTTATCTCTGTACTTTGAACGCGGAAGATCTTCCCCTATTTCAACAACAGCATCTTGCGCGCTGCGACAAAGTCGCCGGCAACCATGCGGTAGATGTACATTCCGCCGGCCACTTTTTGACCTGAATTATTGGCGCCGTCCCATTCAATTGAATACTCGCCGGGCGCCATAACTTCATTAATCAGCGTTTTTACCTCACGTCCGCTTACATCGTAGATTTTTATCGACACGCGAGAAGCCCGGTTGTTGCTGCTGGCCACACTAAAGTGGATCGTAGTGCTCGGGTTAAATGGGTTGGGATAGTTCTGTGTTAAGGCAAATCCTTCCGGAGCAGCGGCGGAGAGCGTGGTGTAAACCGGATCGCACATCACCGAATTGCCGGCGTCGTCGGTCACTTCCAGCATGATCGAGGCGCCGGCGCTGTTATTAATCTTGGCGGCGCGCAGCAACACCGGGGCAGTCTCGGGCGGTAAAAAGGTCACCACATCACCGGTGTTATAGAAGTTGCCCGATCCTTCCGGAATTTCTACGGCGGCGTTGCTCAGCACCATAACTTTGATCGTGCTGATCCCGCTCTCTGTATCGCTTAAGCTGAACTGCACCGATAAAGGCGGGCCGGGATCGACGCCGACTAACGTGCATTCCGGTCCGGTTACGTCCGGGGCGCCGAACAAATTGAGCCGGCCGTCAATCGATACCCCGGGCGAGAAAAGTGCACCGCCGGAGCCAGTTGCCAGGGTGTGTTGCACAAATGTGGTTCCCGTGCCGTCCGGGTCGCGGGTCAGCGATTGATCGTGGCCGCCTTCGCTGCCGTAAGTGTGGCTGTCGATGACGTCGCCGCCGCTGGTTTGCAGTGTAACCACATCCCCGGCGTTATTTAAACTCAAACCGCCGCTTGAAGCCGTCTGGGCAGGATTGATAAAACCGGTCGGTGTTCCCCCGCCAAAAACCACCAGGAACTGCCCGGAATTGATTACGGTTCCGGCAGGAAAGACATGACGCACCCCAATGCCGTCCAGCAATTCCCATCCGCTGACGTCTACCGGGGCCGGATCGAGGTTGACCAGTTCGACAAACTCATCCTGGCTGCTGCTGCGGACGCCATCCCCATTGGCGTCGCCGGCTAATCCGCTGGCGGGATCGGCGAGTATCTCGTTAATTACCACCGCCGGCAGAGTGACCGAACAACTGGCGCTGTGGCTGCCTAAGCCGGTAAAATCATTCACAGCAAAGCCGTCCCATTCACTGGCGGGATCAAAGGGGTCGCTGCCGTCGCTATCGCCGCTGCAGATGGTGGATTTGCGCCGGAGCGTATTATCCGCCGTAGAGGTTAAGCCGCTCCCCCACTGGCTCCCGGGGTCTACTCCAATCTGCCCGATAACATCAACGGCGGAGCCTGCTTTTGCCAGGCGGACGGCGTCATCGCCGTTGTACCAGGAACCCCCGGCGAGCAGGTCGGCGGTCGCGGTGATCGCCGCATCCGCACTGCTGTGGGCTAAAACATAGACATCTCCCGGCGCCACGACGCCGGACAGGCTGATCGTCCGCCCGGGGCTGCTGCTTCCGTTAAAGTAAAATTCTACCTGGTAGTTTTCCGCGGCCAGGTCAATTGCCGCAGCTGTGCCATTGTAAATTTCAAGTGCTTTGTTGTAAGACGAGCCTTCGACGTATTCCGAAATAAATACACCCTGGCCAAAACAGAAAAAGGTGAAGCCAACCAACCAGGAAAGGCAAATCAGTAACCCTTTTTGCATACCACACCTCCATAAAAAAATTAATTTGTGGGTATAATACCGTAAGAATTATTGAAAGCGAAACCAAAGATCAATATATAGAAAGGCAATCTTAGTCGACAAAGGGGGAGACACGCTTATTATACAAAACAAAAAACAAAAAAAATGTGATCAAAAACCTTAATTTGCAAATATACTAATAATTTGCCCGGAATTGCTGCGAGTGTTCACATCCTCCCCGGAACAGATACGACGGTAATATAAGGACATTAAAATATTTTTATTTGACCAGGATCATTTTCTTCTGCCCGGAGCGGTTGTCAATCGTCAAAGAGTAGATATAGACTCCGCTGGCAACGCTTCGCCCGGCATCATCCCGGGCGTCCCACTCCACTGTAAATTCGCCGGGATAATACTTCCCGGCCAGAAGTGTTCGTACTTTCTGCCCCAGTGTATTGTAGACGTTTAGCCGTGTTTCTACCCCAAATAAGTACTGATCCGGGATAGTAAACCGGATAAAAGTGCGGTCATTAAAGGGATTCGGGTAGTTTTGAAAATTCGCAATCACCGTGGGGAACTGGGGAATATCCGCTACCGGGTTGGAATGTACTTCGTTAATTTTGACACCCTGGCCGCCCAGGGGCGACAAAGTGGTTTGACCATCCGCCGTAGTACCCGGGGTATAAAGAGTGCGCCCGCTGCCAACTGCTTCTACGGTAAGAATAAAATCGCCGGTTCCATCCGGGCTCCGGGTAATTGATTGGCCGATGGGCTCTGCGAAATCATAAACCACCGAATCGACCAGGCTAAAGGAGGTATCAAGCAAACGAATTTCATCTTGCTGGCTAAAGAGTCCCCAGCCCAGTCCCGCCCCCGGCAAATTGGCGGTTTGGATGACCCCGGGAATATTTTGCGGGGACCCGCCGCCGAAAAGCACTAAGAATTCACCGGCGGCCAAAATAGTGCCCATGGGGAATTGGTGCCAGACGCCGCTGTTGGTAATCACCAGCCAGCCGGAGAGGTCGATGGTTTCCCGGGAGGTATTCACCAGTTCAACAAACTGATCATCATTTTCATGGGTAAAGCCGTCTCCATTGGCGTCGCCCCAATGGCGGCGGTCCAGTTGCAAGACAAAGTCTACTTCATCCTTCAGTTTTGCGGATGCATCGCCGATGACCAGCAGCGCCGTGGCCCCGGCTACCCCCTGGCTGAGCACCCGCAACCGGGTCGTCTCAAAAAATCCCGGTTTTAAGT
>JAJRYW010000020.1 GCA_024275555.1 Calditrichota bacterium
AATAGTAATAATTTTATTTTTATTCCATCATATCCGTGTTTATCCCCCGACGGGGCAGGCGTGCAAATCCCCCGAAGGGGCAAGCGTGGCTATGAAAAAAGTGCACGGTAGCAAGAAAATATTAAGCGAACCGTAAGTTAAAAGTAACAATTTTCTAAAATATATGGGATTTGTTCTGTAAAATGGTATAAACCGTTAGCAACGCTGCAAGTAGACAAAAAATAAAGCGCTTTGGTACACAACCTGTCTTCAATAGCATACACTGACATTTCCCGGAATTCGGGATTATTGATTGCGAACCCAAAAGACCTCATTGCTAAAAGGATGTTTAGATTTACCGGATTTACTATTCTCATCACTATCCGGTAAATCCGGTGCATCCTGTCAAATTGACCTGATTATTTACTAAGGAGAAATCGAGGGATAAGCCTGCCCTGATCACCGCGGAAACGGAATCTCTCTTACGCTTATGAATTTTATAGATGCCCCCCTACACCGGAAACGATGGTTATCGATTGCTGTATTGGTTTGGCTGCTCAGCGCCGGCTTGCACGGATCGGCGTACGCTGCACCCGTTGCCCCGGCGGCGTTGGACAGCCTGCTGCACCTGGGCAAGGAAGCCCTCTACAACCTCGACATCGAACAAGCCGGCGACTACTTCCGGCAATCCCAACAGCAATTTCCCGGCTACCCGCACGGCCATGTCTTTCAGGCTTACCTCACTTCGATGATCTGGGTGTTGGACACCAGCAACGATAGCCTCAAAAATCGGCTGTTGAACGAGCTTGACCAGGCGATGAAAATAAGCGAGGCCTACAAACAAAATTATCCTAAAAAACCGGACGGCTATTTTTACGTGGCCCTGACCAGCAGCATCAAGGCCATGTATCATGTCGTCGATCGCAGTTTTCTGAA
The DNA here is from genome assembly GCA_024275555.1 of Calditrichota bacterium. Taxonomy (GTDB): domain Bacteria; phylum Calditrichota; class Calditrichia; order RBG-13-44-9; family J075; genus JAJRYW01. The sequence continues at coordinate 916 of JAJRYW010000020.1, forward strand.
AGCGTACGGCGCGGGGAGAAAATCGAAAAAAAACCTGGAAAAAGTGGTGGAGATCGACTCCACCTATTACGACGCTTACCTGGGCCTGGGGCTGTTCCATTATTACGCCGACCTGCTTCCGGGAATGTTAAAGTTCATCGCCTGGATTCTTGGGTTTGACGGCGACCGGGTAAAAGGCCGCAACGAAATCCAACTGGCGGCGGAGAGTGGCGAATACTTCCACCTGGAAAGCGAATTCCTGGATTATTCCATCGGCTATTTCCTGGAGGGGGAAAAAAGTAAATCATTTCGGGGATTATTAAAACTGCATCAGCGCTACCCCGCTAATGAAGCCTTTTCGCTGATCATTGCGTATCATTACCGCCGCACCGGCTTTCCGCAGCGCTGTATCGATTATTGCCAAAAAATATCGGAACGGCACAAGGATTTGCTGCCGGACATCGTCAACCTGAAATACTACAATATGGCTGTTTCCTACTTTTTGCTGAACAATTTTTCCCGCGCCGACTCGCTTTTTGCCATTTTGGAACAGTTGCCTACCCGCAAATCGGAATACTACCAGGCGGCGCTTCATTTTTTTAAGGGGCAGTCGCTGGATATGCAGTTTCAGCGCCAGGCGGCCCTGAAGCACTATTTACAAATCCCGAATACCAAGAAGACCCAGTATTGGTACTGGCAAAGCCGCCCGCTGATTGAATTCCCAATGGATTCGCTGATGATTGACTTTATCCGGGCCGAGAACTGGCTGGCCAGCCGCCAGTTTAGCAAGAGCCGGGAATTGGCCGCCCGGATTGAAGCGAAGCTGGCCAAGGGCGCTGTCCCGGCCAATCCGGATTTGCCTCGCATGACCCTGGCCCTGTTGGCAGATAATGAAATGGTGCGCGGACGGCTCAACACCGCCCGGAAATTGTATGAACAAAGTTTGCAGACCATCTCCAAAATGCGCGACCAGTTTCGCAAAGCCTGGATTTACATCCGCTATGCACGCTGTTTGCGGGCGCTGAAGGAGTACGATCTGGCCGAAAGAATGTTTGGCAAAGCCCGCGCCCTGAAGGATGATTATACCCGCATCATTATCGAGAGGGAGAAGTTTATCCTGAAAAAACGGCGGGAAGCCGATGAGAAAAAGGCCCGAGAAAGTAAAATGAGTGATTAAGCGTATTTCTCGCGACACAGCTCCCGCTGTGTCGCGCACACCGTGAGGCTCTGCCTCACACACTGCTATAAACGTGCTGACGTCGTCACTGGGGGCTCGGCATCCCAGCCTCGGAGCACTGTCGCACATCCGAATGCCTGCGCAGAGAGCCGAAAGCCCCAACGGACTCCAATGGAGCAGGCAAGCAAATTCAAAGCAAAAGAGCTGTTCCCTGTCAACTCCTTATTGGATGTAAGCCCCCCGCATATTATCTTTGCGCATACCTGGTCAGGGTAATGGAATTTACCAAGAAACAGGCTAACTTTCACTAAGAATCAAGAAATAAAAATTTGACGCTGAATAATACTGATAATCATGTTAAAAAAATTAACACAGGTTTTTATCTGCGAAGATCATAATTTTCATCGGTCTTCTGTGTCAAAATAAAATCAACACATAGTAGACAGTTTCCAAAAAAGAACAGGAATACTATGAATGTTTTAATCATTGGCGGCGGCGGGCGTGAACACGCGCTGGCCTGGAAGTTAAATCAAAGCAGTATGGTGGAACAGCTCTACGCCATCCCCGGGAATGGAGGTATTGCGGAGATAGCCCAATGCACTTTCCTGCCCCCGGATGATTTCCCAGCTCTGATCCGCTTTGTGCGCGAGCAGGACATCGACTTTACCGTGGTAGGGCCGGAGCAGCCGCTGGTTGCCGGTTTGGTTGACGCCTTTGAAGAGGCCGGTTTGCCGGTTTTCGGCCCCAACCAGGCTGCGGCGCAAATGGAGGGCAGTAAAATTTTTGCCAAGCGGCTGATGAAAAAATACGGCATCCCCACCGCCGACTTTGCCGAATTTGATGATTATACCCGGGCGAGCCAATATCTGAAAACCCTGCCGGAGGGCCCCGTGGTGGTAAAAGCGGACGGCCTGGCTGCCGGCAAAGGAAGTATTGTCTGCCAAAACAAAGCGGAAGCGGAAGCCGCCCTCAATGCGCTGATGCGCCGACGCGTCTTCCAGGCCGCCGGGGCCCGGGTGGTGATTGAAGAGTGCATGAGCGGGCCGGAAGTGAGCATCTTCGCCATCACAGATGGCCGCGACTACCTGACCCTCACCCCGGCCCAGGATTTCAAACGCGCGCTGGACAACGACCAGGGCAAGAACACCGGCGGGATGGGCAGCTACGCCCCCACGGTCTACCTCAGCGAGGAAGATTTCCAACGCAGCATCCGCGAGATTATTGAGCCGACCCTAAATGCCCTGCAAAGCGAGGGGATCACCTACAAAGGGGTGCTCTACGCCGGGCTGATGCTCACCGAGAGCGGCCCCCGGGTGATCGAATTCAACTGCCGTTTTGGCGACCCGGAAACCCAGGCAGTGCTGCCCCTATTGAATTACGACCTCATGGAGATTTTTCAGGCGGTGCGGTGGCAGGAACTGGGAAAGATTCGTTTGCCGGAGAGTGGGCGGTCGGCGGTGTGTGTGGTGGCCGCTTCGGACGGTTACCCGGACGCCTATAAAATCAGAAAATTGATTCTGGGAATTGAGCAGGCCCAACAAAAAGCCCTGGTGTTCCACGCCGGAACGATGCGCGACAATGGGGGGATGCGCACCAGCGGCGGACGGGTGCTGGGCGTCACCGGTGTGGGGGATTCGCTCGCCTCCGCCCGGGAACAGGCCTACCGCGCTATCGAGAGAATTCGCTTCGTGGGGATGTTTTACCGGAAGGATATTGCTTTAGAGGCCAGCCAGGTATAGCTAGCGGATTGACGAATGACGATTGTGAAACAGCAGTTTTGCAACACAGGGGCGCTTCCCACATATTTAAGCAATTTGGCTTCCTGAGTTTTTAGATTGACTTTAGCTTTTCTATAAGAGCACAAAATTCATCTGAAGTGTTAGCCAATTTTTGCGCATCCAATTTCTTAAGCAATTCAACGCCATGTTTCACTTTATGATATTTTCCACGACTTGTGCCTTTAGTAAGATTTATAAGAAATTTGGCCGGCTCCTCTATGTTTCCAGCCTCCTTTTTTTGATTTTTCCGGAAAGCGGCATATCATAAAAGTTGTCTAAAATTTCCGGTTGAGAAAGAAACCAGGCTTCCATTTCCTGGATCATAAAAAATACATTACCCTGGTAATCTG
>JAJRYW010000419.1 GCA_024275555.1 Calditrichota bacterium
AACTCAACAGGCAAGTCAATCGGTTGGCCGCGGCCTTACAAAACATGGGAGTGAAAAAAGGCGATCGGGTGGCAGTCATGCTGCCCAACTGTCCCCAGTATGTAATTTCCGCTTATGCCGTCTGGCGGATAGGGGCGGCCCTGGTTTGCTGCAACCCGCTGTACACCCCACGCGAGGTCGAATATCTGCTGAATGATTCCGGCGCGCAGACCATGATCGTTATGAGCGGTGTTTATGGCAACGTCCTCAAAATTCGTGGGAATACCGGCCTGAAACGGGTCATCGTCACCAACATCAAAGAATATTTCCCGGGATTATTAAAATTTTTGTTTACCCTGACCAAGGAGAAAAAGGAAGGTCACCGGGTGAATTTTTCCGCTGATGCGGATACCTTCGCTTTCCAGCAGGTGCTGGCGCAAGCCCCGGCCGCACCGCAGCCGGTTGATGTGCAACCGGAAGATATTGCTACCCTGATTTACACCAGCGGCACCACCGGAAGGCCCAAGGGTGCCTGCCATGTCCATCGAAGCCAGGCGTTCAACGCCGAAATCCTGAATTTGTGGGCCGGTAGCCGGCCTGAAAAAGACGTGATGCTGGCGGCCATGCCGTTTTTTCATATTTATGGGCTGATGGTTATCCTCAATACGGTCATTGCCGGGGGATTGACTGCCGTTTTAATCCCCAATCCGCGGGATATGGAGCATGTGCTCATGGCCATTCAGAAACACCGTATTACGTATTACCTGGGAGTGCCGGCCATGTTCGTGGGCTTCAACAACCATCCGAAAACACCCCGCTATGACATGTCATCACTCAGGTTTGCCACCAGTGCGGCCGCCCCGCTGGCACCCGAAGTGCAAACCCGTTTTGAAGAGATTGCCGGCTTACCGCTGATAGAAGCATACGGGCTTACCGAAACCATCGTAGGTTCCATGAATCCGGTCGGTGGAGCCCGACCCGGAACGATCGGTGTGCCGATGCCGAACACTGAGATGCAGGTGGTGGATGAAGAAACCGGGACCCGGGTTCAGCCGCCGGGAACCTCGGGGGAAATCATCGTCAAGGGCCCGCAAATTATGAAGGGTTATTGGAACCGGCCCGAAGCAAACGCCGAGTCTATCCGAACGGGGCCCGACGGAACAGCGGGCTGGTTTTTTACCGGGGATATCGGGGTAATGGACGCGGATGGCTATTTCCGTATCGTGGACCGTAAAAATGACATGATTATTGCTTCCGGCTATAATGTTTACCCGGCTGAGGTGGAAGCCGTTTTGTATGACCATCCCAAAGTGCTCGAAGCGGCGGTCTACGGGGTAGCCGATGAAAAACGCGGTGAAAACGTCAAGGCCGCCATCGTTTTGAAGTCCGGTGAAACGGCAACAGAACAGGAACTCATCGATTTTTGCAGGCAGCAACTGGCGGCCTACAAGGTGCCGAAAATTATAAAATTTAGCGAAGAGCTGCCCAAGTCATTGATTGGCAAAGTGTTGCGAAGGGTGCTGCGGGAAGAAGAAAAACAGTCGTAACTCAATTCATAAGCCCCCCCGACCTGTCGGGATGAGAAATTAAAAGGTTCTACCGTTACCGCTAAAAGTACCTTAATATCGGATTTGAAAAATTGAAGTGGATTAAAGGCGTAGATGTCGATGGACAACATCTGAAACATCACAACAGCAACTTGAAGTAATGTAAAAGGGAAATTATGCATTTGCCAAAGTTCGAATACCATGGCCCAACGTCGGTAAAAGAGGTAACATGCCTCCTGAGAGAACTTGATACCCGGGCAAACATGCTCGCAGGCGGCACAGATTTATTCCCAAGAATGAAATATGGTTTGGCCTGTCCTGAGCATCTTATCAGCCTGAAAGGAATCCCGTTAGGGCCTCCTGTTCAGTTGAGAGACGGCGCACTTTGCGTAGATGCCCATATCACCTTGTCGGAAATCGCTCTTTCACCCTTGATCCGGAAATTGGCCCCGCTGCTAGCAAAGGCTACCGAACGTGTGGCGTCTCAAGAGATCAGAAATATGGCTACGCTGGGAGGCAATATTTGCCAGGAGAGTCGTTGCCTCTACTACAATCAGAGCCATCGTTTCCAATTTGTTGATCCTTGTTTCAAACGCGGCGGAGAGATGTGTTATTTTGTAACGAAAGGTAAAAAGTGTTTAGCCGTATATATGGGCGACATAGCTCCAGCTCTGATGTGCCTTGACGCAGAGGTCCATTTATTTGGCGGCGACGGTGAGAGGCAAGTCCCCATTGAAAGTATTTTCAGCGGAGATGCCTTACGACCGATTAATTTAAATCCGGATGAAGTACTGACAAAAGTGATCATTCCTTCTCAACCCAATTCCGCCCGATGGGCCTATATGAAATATAGCTTGAGAGGCGGCGTTGAATTTGCAGGCGTAAATATCGCCACAATTTTGAATGTGGAAAATGGTGGTAATACATGCGAACGGGCAAGCCTCGTGGTGGATGCCATCGCCCCTTCCCCAATGCGCGCCCCAAAGGCAGCATCGCTTTTAAAAGGAGAAACATTATCAGGTGATCTTATCCAAGAGGCTGCGAAAGCGGTTGCTGAGGAGGTGAAAATAGCACCTCATCATGGATACACAGTTGCCTATTTGAAAGAAATTTTAAAGATACAAGCCAAAAAGGCTCTAACTGCAGCCTTGGAAACCGCCGGGAAATAAGGTGAAGAAATAATTCCCTGCTTAAGTACTATTGGATGCGATATCGCCATTCATAACCGCCTTTTATGGGATGAAAAGGAAAGCGATGAAAAGCAGAAAAGAGATCATTTCATTGTCGATCAATGACCAAATTTATGAATTGGCCGTTGAACCCCAGCAGACATTGATTGAAATTTTGAGACAGTCGATAGGGTTAACCGGCACCAAAGAAGGTTGCGGCACGGGTGAATGCGGCAGCTGTACTGTCCTTAGGGATGGCAAACCCATTCTTTCTTGCCTAACCCTGGCCATTGAATGTAATGACTGTGAAATCACCACCATAGAGGGTGTCGGAAGCTCAGATTCCTTATCAATCGTGCAACAAGCCTATCTTGAAAAAGGGGGCGTTCAATGTGGATTCTGCACACCGGGGATGGTTCTTGCCACGACCGCTCTGCTGAATAAAAATTCCAACCCAAGCGATAAAGAAATCAACGATTCCCTTGATGGGCACCTCTGCCGTTGTACGGGTTACAACAAGATACTCGAATCGGTAGCGTTTGCTGCTGAAAAATCTTCAGGTGTAGAGAAATAAGGAGCAGGTATAATGGCTGAGCTTGATTATGTGGGAAAGAGGGTTTTGAGAAAAGACGGTCCGGATAAAATCACCGGCCGCGCAAAATATACCGGCGATGTGCAACTGCCGGGAACGCTTGTGGGGAAAATATTACGAAGCCCGCATCCGCATGCTGAAATATTGAATATCGACACTTCCAAAGCCATGAAATTAAGAGGCGTTAAAAAAATAATTACCGCCAAAGATACACTCGGTATAAAGCATGGTTTTGTAGAGACTCCAAGGTACCCGCCCGAACAATACCCGCTTGCAAAAGATCGCGTACGTTTTGTTGGGGAGGAAATAGCTGCTGTGGCAGCCACTGATCCATATGTGGCCGAAGAAGCCCTGCAACTCATCGAAGTGGATTACGAACCGTTGCCTGCCGTATTCGACCCGGAAAAAGCGATGCAGCTTGATGCGCCTGAGATTCATCCGACCCATCCGAAAGTTAAAGAGCCGTTTAACAATATCGCCGGTAAAACGGAAACCGAATGGGGCGATACGGAATCTGCGTTCGCTCGGGCAGACCATATACGCGAGGACCGTTTTGAGAGCCATTTAAGAACCCACGGTTATTTGGAGCCTCAGGTGACACTGGCCAGTTATGAACCGGGAGGCAAGCTCAATGTGTGGACGTCCTCCATGGGTCCATTTATTAAACGCGCTAAGCTGGCCCGAACTTTGGGTTTGCCTTTTTCCACCGTACGCGTGCGGAAGACCTACGTAGGTGGTGCCTTTGGTGGGAAGATCGATCTTTTTTCCCACGAGTTTTGTGCCGCCTTGCTTTCCATAAAAACGGGGCGTCCGGTGAAGGTAGAAGCATCACGTGAGGAGATCTTTACAGCCTATCGTCACGGACAACCTCTGATCGTCGAGGTGAAAACCGGTGTTAAAAAAGATGGAACCCTTATGGCCCAGCAGCTTCGTCTCATCAATAACTGCGGCGGATATCGCGGGAGCGGTGTGGTTGTTATTTTTTTGTCCTGGGGATTTACCATGGTTCCTTACAGGCTCCCTAATCTGAAATACGAGGGGTATGCGGTCTATACCAATAATCCTGTTCGGGCGCCACAACGTGGCCATGGCGCACCCCAGCTTCGCTTTGCCGTTGAATCCCAGATGGATATGATTGCCGAGGAGCTAGGAATCGACCCCGTTGAAATTCGACTGAAGAACGCCCGCGTGCCAGGCGAACAACTCCCGAATGGCGACAATGTACATAATTGCGGTCTGATTGAATGTATTCAAAAAGCAGCCGAACACACCCAATTCAAACAAAAGTATGGCGTGAAGGGTAAGCGTCATTTAACCGATAGTCATATCCGCGGGGGGATAGGTATTGGTGTAAGTACCTATTTTGGTGGATCGCTTATTTATCCGAACAGCTCTTCGGTTACCGTCAAAATGAATGATGACGGTACCGCCACGTTGTTGACGGGAGCGCTGGATTTAGGACAAGGAGCTGAGACCGTTTTGTGCCAGATCGTTGCTGAAGAGCTTAAGATACCTGTGGAGGAGATCCAAGTCCTTGCGGCGGATACGGATACAACACCTGTGGATATCGGATCCTGGATAAGCGGGAATACCTATGTAACGGGGAATGCAACCCGCATGGCTGCCACCGAAGTGCGCAAAAAACTGCTGGATATCGCTGCCGATAAGATGGAAATCGGTATAGCCGATCTGGTAATGGCAAACAAAGCCGTACACGTGGTCGGCTCACCGGAGCGTAAGCTGTCCTACCGGGAGCTTATTGCCTTAAGTGTCCAAAAACACAGAGGCGATCCTGTTCGGGGTGAAGGCCATTGGCGCACCATGCGCGACGAACCGTTTCATCCCAGCCTGGCGACAACCAAAGGACGTTGGAGTGAAAATTATGCCGTTGATGCCCAGGTGGCTGAAGTGGAAGTAGACACGGAAACCGGCATCGTGCGCCTTGTTCGGGCGGTAACCGCCCATGACTGCGGTTTTCCCGTTAATCCGCTGCTGGTGGAAGGGCAGATCGACGGGCAGGTTTCCATGGCCCTGGGGCATGCATTTATGGAAGAAGTCGTCATGAAGGACGGCCGAACCCTGAACCCGAATTGGCTGGAATACCGAATGCCGCTTATCCACAATACCGCAAAATCGGAGTGTATCGATGTTATCACGGAACATTACAAACATGATGCGCCTTACCGCACCAAAGAAGTGGGGGAGGGTTACGTTTCAGCGATTCTCGCTGCCATTGCCAATGCCATTTACGACGCCGTGGGCATAAGGCTGCATTCAACACCGTTCACTCCGGAAAAAATTTTGCGGGAATTGGGAAAAATCAAGTAAAAAAATAGCCCCCTTGCATTGTAGAATAGGAGTTTCATGATGGAACCTGTAACTTATTGGAACAAAGAATGGGAGACCTTTGCCAGGGAAAAGCTGGAAGAATTGCAGCTGCAACGGTTCAGGGAGCGGATGCAGTATGTTTATGATCGCAGCCCCATGTACAAGCGCAAATATGATAAGGCCGGTCTAAAGCCCACTGATATCCGGACGTTGGATGACATTCAGAATGTGCCCTTTACCGTCAAGGAGGAGTTGCGGGAAAGCCAGGTGCAGCATCCACCGTGGGGGGATTTTATCTGTATTGCTCCTGATGAAGGGGTGAGGGTATTTCAAACCACCGGGACCACCGGTATTCCTGTCAAGGCCATTTTGAATAAGACCGATTGGACGACCCACTACTACGAACAGTTTATGCACTTCATGTACGGCTACGGTATTAAAACTTCTGATATTCTTTTCGTCCCCTTTGGCTATGGTCTTTACATTGCCTGGTGGGGATTTCAAGCCGCACTGGAACAGGAGGGCGTGATGATCGTTCCCGGTGGTGCGCAGTCCTCCGAGGATCGGGTAAAAAACATATTCGACTGGGCAGCCACCGTGGTCTGCGGCACCCCCACCTATCTGCTTTCTTTGGGTGACACCGCCAAAAAGATGGGCCGGCCGCTTACCGATTCTGCTATCCGGATTGTGGTTGCCGCCGGAGAGCCGGGGGCCAACGTGCCGGCCACTAAAGCGGCCATCGAGGAACTGTGGGGGGCCAAATGCTATGATGACATCGGTTCCACCGAGATTGCCAACTTTGGTTTCGAATGTGTGGCCCAGCAGGGGACCCATGTGATCGAGACCATGTTTTATGCGGAATGCTTGGACCCTGAGACTTTGAAGCCCGTCGCGCCGGGAGAGATCGGCGAGCTGGTCCTTTCCAATTTATGCACCGAAAGTATGCCGCTGCTGCGTTTTCGCATGCGGGATCTGGTCCGGTTTAATAAAGAGACCTGTGATTGT
>JAJRYW010000420.1 GCA_024275555.1 Calditrichota bacterium
CTATGCGGTTACCTGGAATGCCGAAAACCTCTCCGGCGGGGTGTACTTCTATCGTTTCCAGGCCGGAAATTCGGTGGAAACCAGGAAAATGATCCTGCTCAAATAAGCAATATTTTCCGGTTTGCAAACAGCCCGATTTCTCCTGTAACGCAAAAGACGACGTCCCGAATTTTGACGTCGTCTTTTGTGTGAATTGCAGTTTGATCAGATGCCGGGCGCATCGCCAAGCAAGTTATTGGGCTTCGATGGTAATTTTTAGGACATCCGAAGTGTTGGGATAGGAAAACCCGTCATTCACCGGCTGAACATTTCCATTCTCGTCCGCGCCGGTATTTGGCCCGGCCTGTCGCGGGGCCTGGTTCAGCCCAAAGCCGGGTTTTTCATTCTGCTCGGTACCGGCGTCCCACAACATAATCTGCGCGGTCACATCACCAGTCGCCGCCGCGCCGTTTACAAAGAGCGAAATCCCCTGTCCGTCCGGCGCATAGAAGAGATCGTTGGATTGCACAAACATGGTCGCCAGGGAAAGGTTCTGGCCTTCCTCGGCGGTGAAGGTAAATTCATAAGCATTGCCGGGCGTCAGCGGGCCGGGGCCGGCGCTGCCCACCGGGGTGTTGAAGGCGCCGCTGGCGATAATCCCATTCTGAGCCGACAACGCCGCGACTAAGGCGCCCGGATCTCCGTCTTCCGCTAATGCTTCCAGGCCATCGCCGCGATCCGGCTGGCCGCTGCTGAAGAGCGGATCGGCGCTTTCGTGCACGGCAAAGACTCCCGGCGCTAAAATATGAGTAATTCCGGTTTCGGCGGCAAGGGCGACGCCCAGGTCGCCGGCGGCGCCGTCTTCAGCCAGACCTTCCAGGCCCATGCCGGCATTCGGCTGGCCGGAAGTAAAGAGCGGCCCATCCGCGGTATGCACCACAAACACGCCCGGGGCCAGCGGCACGGCCACACTGCCGCCGGTGGAAACCGGCAGCGTATTGGCGTCGGAGACATTCTCAATGCGCACCGTAAAACCGGTAGCGGAGGTGGAGGTAATGGTAACCCGGATGACCTGATCCACCATCGGTAAATTGTTAAACGTGTCCGGCGCCGGGCGCACGGTGTTATCCGGGTCTGCCGCACCGGTATTGGGGCCGGACTGGCGCGGGGCCTGGTCGGCGCCGGCGCCCGGTTCCTGGTTTATCTCCGTGCCGGCGTCCCACAGGGAAACCTGCGCGGTCACATCGCCGCTGACAGGCGTTCCGTTGGCGTCAAACAGGTCAATCCCGGATTCTCCCGGTGCATAGAAAAAGTCATTCGACTGCACAAACATGGTTGCAAAAGACAATTTTGATCCGGGAGTTGCCTCAAAACTGAATTCGTAAGCATCCCCGGGGCCGATTGGGCCCGGCTGCATGGCGCCAACCGGGGTGTTAAAAACACCGCTGTTCAAAAACGGCTTCACCGCGGCGACATTTTCTATCCGCACCGTGAAGCTGGCCGTGGCGGTATCCGGCGGGTTGGTGCTGTCGTTCGAGCAGGCCGCCAGGAACACCAGGGCCAGTACCATCGCTGCTAAACTTCTTTTTCCCATTTATTCTTCTCCTTTATGATTTTGGTTTCAGTTGAATAGCATGGCCCATAATACAACTTGAAGTTCACAGCCTCTTCACAGGATATTAAACAACACTTAAAAAGAGTTCACAAAGAATGCTTAAAGGTAAGGCCGCTTACGCAGCCGGATGAAGAGAGGATTTTGATACATGGAATATGCGGCAAAATTGAGGGGAAGCAGCAAATGGGCTTAAGTTTGCCCCGCTGAAGCAGGGACGCCTAAAAAGCGGGGCGGCGGTCTCGGCACACCCCGGCGTATGATCAGGAATAGGCCGTCTTCGGCCAGGTGTTTAACTGGAAGGAGAAACTAGTGCCGACTTTCAGTTGGCTTTCTACAGAAATGGAAGACTGGTGCAATTCCAGAATTTTTTGGGCAATCGCCAATCCTAAACCGGCCCCGCCGGTGGTCCGGGAACGGCTTTTCTCCACCCGGTAAAAGCGGTCGAAAATGAGCGGCAATTCTTCCTGCTTTATCCCCTGGCCGGTGTCGCTCACTTTAATGCTCACCCGGTTTCCGACATGAACAATTTCCACGCTGATTTTGCCGCCGGAAGGGGTGTAGCGCAGGGCGTTGTCCAACAAGTTGGAGAGCACCCGTTCAATCAGCCCGATGTCCGCGTAGGTTTGGGGCAGTTGTTTGGGAAGCGAGGCGCTGAGATGCACCCCTTTCTTTTCCGCCAGGGGAGTAAATTTCATGAAGACGTCCTGAAGCAAATCGGCTAAGGAAAATGGCTCCGGTTGCAGTTCGATCTGCTCGGCGTCTAACCGGGAAAGCTGGAATAACTGTTCAATCAGGTTTTCCAGCATACCCGACACCTGCAAAGCGGCGTCAATATACTTTTGGCGCTCCCGGGGGTTCAGTTGCTCGTCTTTTAACTGAATCGTTTCCAGGTATCCTTTAATGGAAGCCAGGGGATTGCGCAGGTCGTGCGACACATTGGCAACCAGTTCCCGGCGGAGTTGATCGGTTTTGCGCAATTCATCCATATTGGCCACAATGGTATCGGCCAGCTTGTTGAACGAAGCGGCCAGGTAGCTGATTTCATCCTGCCTGGTTACCGGGATGCGCTCATTCAGCTTTCCTTTTTCAAAATCCTGCACCACTTTGGTAATTCGATGCAGCCGCCTCGTGGTTACGCCAAACAAAATCAAACCGAGAATACCGGTAACCACAATGCTGATCAATATCCCTTTTACCACGGTCTGGCCGATATAGGATTGCCGCAGGGCGCTTGCTGCGGCGTCATACTGTTCACTCTCGGCAACCACATAAAGATATCCGTTGGTCTGCTTGCCGATGCGCAGCGGGGCGGCGGAAAAAATCTTTTTCCGGCCGGTATGGCGGGGATCGTCTCCCAAAATGGGGAACGGCCGGGTTCCCTCGATAAAGCTGCGCACCGGTTCCAAATCCACCGATTGCGTTTGCAGTTTCTTTTCCGGGCCGGCAAAAAAGGCCAGGATTTTTCCGGCGCCGTCCAGCAAATAAATTTCAATTTTGGGATTGATGACCATCATGTAGTGAATCATGTGCTCAATGGCGGCCATGTCGATGCTGTCGCGCAGAGACGGTTCAAATTCACTGGCTATCGATGCGGCCAGTTCCAGGTTCAGGGTCTGGTCGGCGGCAACCTGAAAGTCACGGGCAGCCCGGATGCTGATCCACACCTGCACCGCCCCCATAAGCAGCAGAAGCACCAAAAAGACCGCCGACAGTTTTACATAGAAAGATCGCAGAAATTTTTTCATGTCTCCAACTCCTCCGGCTCGGAAAACCGGTAGCCCACCCCCCACAAGGTTTTCAGAAAACGCGGGTTGGCGGGGTCTTTCTCGATCTTATTGCGCAGGCGGTTAATGTGGGAGTTGACCGTATGATCGTAACCGTTGTAGTGATAGCCCCAGACAATGTCCAGCAGTTCCTGGCGGTTATAGACCCGCCCGGGATTCTTGACGAACAGCGAGAGCAGATCAAATTCTTTCCCGGTTAATTCCACCGTCTTCCCGGCCTTGCTTACTTTTCGTTTCAGCAAGTCGATTTTAAGGTCGCCGAATTCCAGGGGCGTCTCTTGCTCTTCCTTATTGCCGGCTTCCTTATCGACCTCTACCCGGCGCAGAATCGCTTTGACCCGGGCAATAAATTCCCGGATGCCAAACGGTTTGGTGATATAGTCGTCCGCCCCGAATTCCAGGCCCAGCACTTTATCCAGTTCTTCGCTGCGGGCGGTGAGCATCAGAATGGGAAGATGGGCGTTTTTAGAACGAATTGCTTTACAGACATCCAGTCCGTTCATTTTGGGAAGCATCAAATCCAGGATGATCAGCAGATAGTCATGCGTGAGCGCTTTCTCCAGGCCGCTTTCGCCATCGAGCGCCCGGTCGAGCGTATACCCCAAATCGTTTAAATGAATTTCAATCACATCCACAATGATGGGATCGTCCTCAATAATTAATATTTTGTTTGTCGCAGCCATGTCTTGCCGTTCCTTCGTCTATTAGTAACGCTGCTAAAATAGACTATTATTTTCCGTTAATCCTCACAGAATCTTAAAATGATTCCCGCCCGAGCGCCCGCACCGAGGCAACGGGGTTTCTACCGGATCAGCGCCATTTTACGGAATTGCACAAACTCCCCGGCCTTCAATCGATAAATATACACTCCCCCGGCAACCGGCCTTCCGTTTTTATCCCGGCCGTCCCAACTCACCCCGTAACTCCCCGGAGACAATTCTCCCTGTACTAATGTCTTCACTTCTCTTGCCAGTAGATCGTACACCTTCAGTTCAACAAATCCCACTTCCGCAATCCGAAATCCCAGTTCCGTAGAGGGGTTGAACGGGTTGGGATAATTCTGCCCTAAATAAAAGTCCCGGGGATTTTGTTCATCTCCGGGAGAAATGGCAACGCTAACCGGCGTGGACCGCAGCAGCGTTCCGCCATCTCCCACCGCATAACCGGAATAAGGGCCGAAAAAGCTGAGATCGTTTAGCTTCACCGTGGTCCCGCTGTTTTGAATCTGCCAACCCTGGCCGCCGTCGCCGGTGTGCAGGATCAGGCCATTGGCTCCGCAAGCATAGCCAATCTGCCCGGCATTGCTGACCGGGAAGTGAATTCCGTACAGGGCATTGTTAAACAGCATAGTGTTCCAGGTTTGCCCGCCGTCGGTGGTTTTGGAAATAGCGCCGCGGCCGTCCCACACCCGCGAGGCGGCGTAGCCAATGTTTTGATCGGTAAAGGCAATGTCGAAAATCCGGCCTTCGTTGGAGTTCAGGTAAAACACGTTGAAATTCCAGGTGGCGCCGCTGTCGGCGGTAGAGCCGACCAGGGGCTGGAAGATCGTATTCTCGCCGCCGATAAAACCGATTTCCGGGCTGAGCATCTCCGCTCCCCAGAATCCCCCGCCAAAGTAACCGGACTGCACCACCAGCCAGGATTGCCCCCCATCCGTGGAACGCAGGATAGTCTGGGAAGAAGCGCCGCAGACGCCCGCATCACCGTTGAAAGAAACCGCGTATAAATGATCCGTCACGCCCACGGTAATCCGCTGCCAGAATTGCCCCCCGTTGACAGTGCGGAAGATTTGCCCGTTATCGCCCACCACCACCCCGGTATCGGGATTCCAGAAGTAGAGATCGTGGAGGTTCCCGGAACTGCCGGGCGGGAAGATGTTTTGCCAGGTCTGCCCGGCGTCATCGCTGCGGTAGACTTGGCCGGCGTCTCCGCAGATAAAAATGTGCAGCGAATCCAACGCCTGCACCGCCCGCAAATTGTTTGTGGTGGGGGAAGAAAGCACTTGCCACTGGTTTTGGGCCATGCCGGCTGTGCACATCCAGATGAACAATGCCATAAACAGGGTACTTTTGGAAATATTCATTTTCTTCCTCCTGTTTTTTTATAAACATAGCCTGATTAATTCATAAACGGGAAAATGTATATTATTTAGTGACAAGATGTCACGTTTTTGCTTTACCCCGTTATTGCCAGCACTCGTTTTTTTATTTTCGCTGTGTCTTGATAGGTGTTTGTCAAAAGGAATTGCCAA
>JAJRYW010000421.1 GCA_024275555.1 Calditrichota bacterium
CAACGACCGCTTGTATTCCGGGTATTCTTCGGTAATGGGTTTGCGAAAAAGGTGAACGAATGTTGTCGCAAAACCAGCTGCCAGAGCTTTTACTGCTTCAAGTGCGGATGACATTATTTAAAAACCTTAAATAAACATATACAAATACCATGTTAAAAATTCTAATTTCGAATTTCTACATCAGCAGTATTGCCCCCGTTACCACGATGTTGATGAGAGAAACAGGAATCAAAACCTTCCAGCCCAGTGCCATTAGCTGATCGTAACGCAGCCGTGGCAGGGTGCCGCGGATCCAGATCATCACCAAAGCGATTAGAATGATTTTTAGGAAAAGCCACACCACCGGCGGCAGCAACGGACCGCGCCAGCCGCCCAGGAAAAAAACGGCTGTCAATGCGCCCAGCACCTGCATGTGCACATACTCACCTAAAAAGAAAAGCCCAAAGCGCATGCCGCTGTATTCCGTATGATAACCCGCACCCAGTTCGTTTTCAGCCTCCGGCAGATCGAATGGAATGCGTTTGCTCTCTGCCATGGCACTGATGATGAAAATTAAAAACGATACCGGCGCCACCAGGATAAATGGATAATCAGCCTGGGCATTAACGATATCCACCAGACTGAAAGAGCGGGCCAGCATGACAATCGGCACCAGCGATAGCCCCAACGAGAGCTCATAGCTGATCATCTGGGCCGCACCCCTGATGCCGCCCAAAAGGCTGTACTTTGAATTGGAGGCCCATCCGCCCAGGGCAACGCCGTAAACTCCCAAAGAGGACAGCGCAAACACCAGGAGCAGCCCGACATTGAGATCTGAAATTACCAGGGGAATCTTCCTGCCCCCCAGCATCACATCGCTGCCGAACGGAACAACGGCAAACATCAAAAGGGCGGTGAATGCCACCACTGCCGGGGCCAGTAAGAATATAGTGCGGTCTGCCGCCGCCGGTACGATGTCTTCTTTTACCATCATCTTGACGGCATCGGCAATGGGTTGCAGCAAACCAAATTTTCCGGCCCTGTTGGGACCATAGCGTATCTGCAAGCGCGCAAGGAACTTACGCTCCACCAGCACCAGATAAGCCGCCACAAGGAGCAGACCTATCAGGACGAGGCCCAGTTTGATAATCAGAAAAATTATGCCGATAATCCAATCCATAATAGAATGTTAGTTGTTTGTGGTCCGTTGTTAGTTGTTAAGAAATCTTGCTACACTCTTTATGCAGTGTATCCCCGCTTTTCAACCCCATCAGAATTCAAATCGAACTCAACGTAGGGTGGGCATTGCCCACCTTTCCTATTTTTTTAATTTGTTGCCGGCCGATGCTTAACATGCCGGTTTCAAAAATCTGCCATGGAAGTTTCCGATGGCGCGGTATGACCAGCACACCGGCGGCCATGTTTTCAGCAATCCTGAGATTAGCTTCAAAGCGGCCGTTTTTCGTTTCAATTGCGACCTGGTTGCCGTCACACAAGTTCAGACCTTCTGCTTCACTCGTGTGGATGATTACAGTCGGTTCCGGTTCCAGTTCTGCCAAACATTCAGAGTGAGCGGAGAGCACTTCGCTGCCGAAGGTCAGATCCGTGAAAATTAATTGTAAATTTCCAATGTTCTCCTGGTGCTTTTCAGGCTGCGTTGAAAATTCGGTCGTAAACCGCAGATCCGTTTTAACACCTGAATTGAGCCGAATGCCTTCATCCGGGAAATCTGTGGATAGATTAACAGCGGCCAACTCCGGAACAATATCAGCCAGCCATTGGTAAATAGTTGCCGGAAGCGCTTTATTTCCAGGCTTTATTTTTTCATCCGCCAGTTGGGCCACGGTCAGCCAGGCAGGTTTGGGATCTGTGCCGGGAATCCCGGTTCCGTAAATTCTAGGTGGATGGTCTCCACCGCCGCTTTGGGCAATCGGTACACCGCCGCTATACGCCTGTCGGACCCTCTGAGCCCGCCCCTCCTGATTGACAAAAATTCCGTCTGCTTCGTAGAGAGTGGAGGAAGGCAAAAAAATATGCGCCTTTTGGGCGGTATCGGAATTGAGGTAGTCTATTACAATCAGCAGATCAAGCACATCGAGTGCCCGCTCCAATCGTTTGCGGTCCGGAAAATGGAAAATAGGATCGAATTCTACCAGAACCAAAGACTTGATGTCGCTGTTTTCAATACCTTCGATTATCTGCAAAAAAGATCCCTTTTGATCCGAAAGAAGTCCGGCGCCAAAGGCGTTGGCTCCGGGCAGCTGGTAAAACAGGCCGGCCTTTTTCCCCGCTGCCTGCAACAACAACGCAAAATCCGCTGCGAGTCCGGGTACCGAACCGGGCACAATGTCGTTGCCGCATATTATCACCGGGCGTTTACTCTTTTGCAGATCATGGATCACTGTAGCGATCAGCTCGTCCTGGGAGTTGGTACTCAAAAGGTCGGTTGTTATGGCATCATAGAATTCAACGGCCCTTCCCCCCAGCATTGTGGCGACATCGCGATCCAACGAGCCCTTCATCAACGATACCATATGAAAACTCAAATCATCTAATGCTACGGGCAGATGGACAAAATCCAGTGGCATGGATACCGGCCGGGGATCCAGCAGTGCCACACCCGCCCCGTTTCTCCAGGCCTGTCGCATTGCCAGCGCCAACATGGGCGCTTCGTTGACCGGATCCACCCCCACCGCAAGAATATAATCCGCTTTTTCCACTTCGCTCAAGGACACCATCAACTCCGATTCCAGTCTGGCAATCGAAGTTTTTACCCGGGTTGTGAGCGCCGGGTCCATAAAAAAAGCAGGGTTTGCCCAGCCGTTGATCCGGCAAAGATGTTTTAGCATGGCCTGTGTTTCCAAGCTGCTCCGTGGAGAACCTGCAACGGCAACTACCGAGGGGTCCGTGTCCCGGCTGATTTGCGTCAATTTGCTTTTGGCGGCCAGCACGGCCTGGTGCCATGAAACCTCCTGGCCCTCTACCCTTGGAGATCGCGGTCTGGAGTCGAGGTCGGCATAAAAAAATCCATAGCGCCCGCGGTCGCAAATAAAGTAACCATTGATATCCTTGCTGAATCGGGCTTCCTGCCGCTTGATGTCACGGTACCGGATGCTGGCAATGGTGTGACATCCCAGGCAACAGTTGAGGCACACGGAAGGACTTCGCTGGTAGTCCCAACGCCTGCCGAAAAAGCGTGCCGGCTTATCCGTATATACTCCAGTGGGACAGATGTCGCTGAGGTTTCCGGCGAAGGGGCTTTGCAGGCTGCCGTCCTGAAAGCGTCCGAAATAGGTGTGACTGGCATTGCGCATGACCCCCAGGTCGCGGTAGCCGGTGAATTCCTGGTAGAATCTCGAGCAGCGGTAACAGTGAATACAACGATTCATCTCATGCTGAACCAGAGGACCCAGGTATTGATCCGGATACGTTCGCTTGTTGCCGGGATATCTCCTGATACCATGTCCGCCGGAAACCGTCATGTCCTGGAGCAGACAATGGCCGCCTTCATCGCAAACCGGGCAATCATGGGGGTGGTTGAGCATCAGCCATTCAATGACCTGTTTGCGAAAGTCCACCGCCTCTCTGTCCGTGGTGGAAACCACCATGTCGTCCCTGGCCTCGATCATGCAGCTCATCTGCACCCCTTTAAGTGGCCCCTGCAAAAATTTAACGGCACACGCCCGACAGGCACCCACCGATCCCAATGCCGGATGATAGCAAAACCGGGGGATCATGATGCCTATCTGCGCGGCGGCCTCAATTACCCTGGTTCCGGGTGCAACCTCTATTTCCTGGTCATCAATGACAAGTTTAGGCACTTTAGCTCACGTTAGCTCATTTTAGGCACTCGTATGTAATAAAACCAATACTCCCTTTCAGGGAGGGGTCAGTGCAGGGCCCCCTGGACCCGGGTATCTACTTGAACGGACACTTTTTCAAGCTGATATGTTCCCGAACTTCATCTCCAAAATATTTCAGCAGGCTTTCAACCGGTGATACCGCCCCGGGGGCGAAGGCACAATAAGCGTTCCACAGATGCTTGCACATGCGCTCGAGCGTGGAGATATACGCTTCCTTACCATCACCGCGTTCAATCCGCTTCAGCAGATCCAGAATGTAGGGCAGTCCTTCCCGACAGGGCGTGCACCAGCCGCAGGATTCCCGCGTGAAAAATTCAATTAAATTTACGGTGGCTCCGACAAGACAGGTTTTGTGATCGAACACCATAATGGCACCGGTGCCGAGCCGGTTGCCGATATTTCGCAGTGACTGAAAATCCATTTCGACATCATAGTGTTCTCTGGGCAAAAAACAGGTGGAAGCCCCGCCGGGAAGACAGGCTTTAAACTGCGCACCGTCCCGCATGCCACCGGCATGTTCTTCGATGATTTCACTCAACCGAACCCCCATGGGCAGTTCATAAGATCCCGGCCGATTCACCCTGCCGCTGATACAAAAGATCTTCGTACCGGCACCGGTTTCGGTTAAAGCAAGGTCTTTAAACCATTTTTCCCCGTTGCGGATAATATGAGGGATACAGGCAAAGGTTTCAACATTCGAAACCACGGTGGGCTTTCCCCACAGTCCCTTGGCCGTGGGATACGGCGGCGGCTGTTGAGGATTGGGCCGTTTTCCCATCAGCGCGTTCAGCTGAGCGGTGACCTCGCCGCAAATATAACGGCCCGCGCTACGATGGACGATAATATCAAGGGAGTAATCGCTGCCCAGGATGTTTTGGCCCAGCAAACCTTCATTTTTAGCAAGTGCAATTTCTCTTTCCAGAATTCCGGCCCCATTTTCGTACTCCGGACGGATAAAAACAATGCCCTTTTCCGCCAAGGTCGCATATCCCGCAATGATGATGCCTTCTATAATCTGGTGTGGATCTGCATGGATCAGCACGCGATCTTTAAAAGTACCGGGTTCCATTTCATCGGCATTGCAAACGATATAGCGTGGAAAAGGTGCATCCTCGGCTACCGACATCAGCTTCATACCCGCCGGAAACGCTGCCCCGCCCCGGCCGAGTAAACCTGCATCCATGATCGTCTGACGGACATCATTGTAAGAGTTGTCTCTGAGCGTATCCGCCAGTGCCCGGTAGCCACCGCTTTGCCGGTATTCTGCCAGCGTGGCAATCCGATCCGGTTTACGATTTTGTAAGAGAACCTGAGGGTACATGTAAAATGCCTAAATTTTGATAACTTCGCGAAAAGTCAAAATTCTCGAATTTTAATCTCATAACACATTGAAATTATTAGGTATAAAATCTTATTCTTGTGCTTTTTGTGCCTTTTTGTGGCCACATCAATTTTAGCTCATTTTGTCACTAAGCGTCCTGTCTTAATTTTTTCAAAATATCATCAATCTTATCCGGTGTCAGGTTGCCGTAAACTTTTTTATTGATCAGCATTGCAGGCGCCCGATCACAATACCCGACACAGCAAACCGGCAGCAGGCTGAACAATCCATCCGGTGTTGTTTCACCGTCCTGGATTTTCAGGGTTTTGCAAAGATAGTCTTTGATCGATTCATAGCCGTCCATCCAGCAAACCACGCTGTCGCAAACATGGATTATATATTTTCCTACCGGTTCACGGTAAATAAAGGTATAAAATGTGGCAAGCTGCTCTACTTCCAGCGGTGACATTTTCAGCAGTTGAGCTGTTTCTTCTACACCCTCGTCCGTCAGGTAGCCATAATAATCCTGAATTGAAAACATGACATCCACCGCCAGCTCTCTGGGATGGTCGACCCTGTTGATATGTTCAACAAGCGAATTTTTAAGATCGTCCGGAAGCATACAAGCCTTTAATTTTATGGCGGCGTAAATCAGAATTTTGGTGATTTTAATAGAAACGACAGAACGAAGCGATACCACAAATCTTCAATCTTCAATTTTTAATTCCGGTTTGTCCGGGTGTCAGGTATCATAGGGTCAACGACCAATCGGCTGAACTACCTTTATTCCGAATTCCCACCTCGTTTTAACGGTCAATATCCGGCAAAATATAGTCAAAGGAACCAATGATAGCGATTAAATCGGCGATGGTTTCTCCCACCGCCATCAGCGGCATCACCTGCACGTTG
>JAJRYW010000422.1 GCA_024275555.1 Calditrichota bacterium
AAAGAATCGGGAGAAAAAATTGGCAAAATTTTTTTATTCGGTTAGAAGACGCTGCCATGATGGGAGCATGTCGATTGCATGGACTGTGTCAATGCAGGCATCGACACAGTCGATGCAATCCAAAATCTCTACATTCTTCATTTGCTGAATAGTAACGAAATTTTGATGGTTTATATTCACCTTTGCGGCCATATTTAACGGAAAATGATGTTTTTTTTAGATTGAAAACTTATTCAAAAATGTTCCAAAGGAGACCTACATGACGGCATTATTTGGCTCAAAAAAAGATAAAGATAATCCCCAAAGCACGGGAAACGGCAATGATGCTTCCGAAGCGCTGACCGTGACCGATGCGGCGCGGGAAAAGCTGGCCGAGTTAATCGCCAACTCGCCGGCGCCGGTGCTGGGCGTGCGGATCATCGCCGAAGCGGAATCGCCCATGAATCCCCAATACAGCCTGGGATTCGTTCAGGAAGGCGAGGAAGAAGAGGACGACATCGTTTTTGACTTCGGCGAGTTCAAAGTCTACATTGACGAAGACAGCATGGCGTTTGTCGAAAAGGTACAGCTCGACTTTATCAGCGGGGCGGCGGGTACCGGCTTCCGGATCGAGCGCAAGCGGGACACGCTGAAGCTGGAAGGCCCCCTGGCCGAGAAAGTTCAAAAAGTAATCGAGGAAGAGATCAATCCGGCCCTGGCTTTGCACGGCGGGTTTGTGCAATTGATCGACGTCAAAGACACCACGGTGTACATTGAACTGGGCGGCGGCTGCCGCGGCTGCGGGATGGTCGATGTGACCCTCAAACAGGGCATCGAAGTGCAGATCAAACAACGTGTTCCGGAGATAACGGAGATTCTCGACGCCACCGATCACGCCAGCGGCAACAATCCCTATTATCAACCCTCAAAATAGGGATGTGAACCGCTTGAATGTTCTGCTGATTTCCACCTATGAGTTAGGTCGTCAGCCGTTTGGGCTGGCCTCTCCGGCGGCCTGGCTGCGCCGGGATGGTTTTTCGGTCGCCTGCCTGGATTGCGCTGTCTCGCCGCTTGATGAGGAAACGGTGAGATCGGCAAATCTGATTGCCTTTTTTACACCGATGCACACCGCCTGCCGCTTGGCGCTGGCGCTCCTGGCGCGGGTTCAGGAGATCAACCCATCCGCAACGATCTGCTTTTACGGGCTCTATGCCCCCATGAATGAGGAGTATTTGCGCCGCAAGGGAGTGGAGGTTGTCTTGGGCGGCGAGTTTGAGAGCGGGTTGCTTCAGTTGGCCCGGCGCCTCCGCCAAGGCAGCGCCGCAGAAAAGCCGCTTCAGCCGCAACCGTCCGTCTCCCTGGCAAAACAGACCTTTCACACTCCGGATCGCAGCGATTTGCCCCCGCTGTCCCGCTATGCACAACTGATCATACCCGGCGAAGCGCCCCGGTTGGCCGGCTATACCGAAGCGACCCGGGGATGCAAATACCAGTGCCGGCATTGCCCGGTGGTCCCGGTTTACCAGGGGAAATTCCGGGTGGTGCAGCAAGAGGCGGTGTTAGCGGATATCCGTCAGCAGGTGCAGGCCGGGGCGCAGCACATCACTCTTGGCGATCCGGATTTCCTGAACGGCCCCGGCCATGCGCTGAAAATTGTGCGGGCCCTGCACCGGGAATTTCCCCGGGTCAGCTATGACGTCGTTGTCAAAGTCGAGCATCTGCGCAAGTTTGCCGATTTGATTCCCGAATTGGAAAGCACCAATTGCCGCATTGTCACCACCGCCGTGGAATCTCTGAACAATCGGCTCCTGGCCCTGCTGGACAAGGGACACACCCGGGAAGATTTTCTGGAGGTCGCAGAGCGGTTCCGGCGTAGTCCTATTACCCTGAACCCCACCTTTGTCCCGTTCACCCCCTGGACCCGCGCCGAAGACTACCTGGATCTGCTAAAAAACTTATGGGAGCTTCAATTAACCGAGCAGGTATCCCCGGTGCAATTAGCCATCCGCTTGCTGATTCCCGAAGGCTCCCTGCTGCTGGAGCGGCCCGAACTTACCCCGCACTTGCAAGGCTATGATGAAGAAATGCTGGGCTACCGCTGGCGGCATCCTGATCCGCGTATGGATGCGCTACAGAAAGAACTGATGGCGGTGGTCAACCGGGGTAACCGGGAAAATTTAAGCCGCAGCGAGATTTTTTTGCGGATTTGGAAGACGGCCGCAAAATTCCTCCAGGCCTCCGCGCCGGAAGTGGTCGAAACGGCTGTCCCCCCACGAGCTGCCGTCCCCTACCTCAACGAACCCTGGTACTGCTGAGCGGAACCTACGGAAGAGCAGTTTGCTCTGGTGTAGAAAAGTTGGCCGCCAAGCCGCGGAGATCGCAAAGAAACAAAGAACTTTACTCGCGTTCCGGGCTCCCGCCCGGAACGGTAGACGCTGTTTTGGGGTTGCTGGTACTCTATGGGCTAAAGGTGAGGATTTTTCAGAGACAGCGGGGGTAATATAAGCTGAGCTTAATAGAAAAACGGCGTTCAAAGCAGGAGCTTTGAACGAGAATTAAACATCTGCTATTAAGAAATAAGATCAACGCAGCAGAAGCATTTTACGGGTTTGGTGAAAGTCTCCTGCCTGCAATCGATATAAATACACCCCGCTGGAAACCGGCTGTCCGGCGTCATCCGTACCATCCCATTGCACGATGTAACGGCCTGCCGCTTTACGTTCATTCACCAATGTTTTTATTTTCCTTCCTAACAGACCATATACTTCCAAAGTTACCCATTCCGAAATCCGCAATCCGAAATCCACATTCGTTACCGGGTTAAAGGGATTGGGATAGTTTTGATGCAATTCCGTTTTTTCCGGCAGGTGTTCCCGCTCCGGATGGATCCCGGTGGGAGACAGGATAAACCGGGTGAGCACGCCCAGGTGGTCCGAGCAGTAGTTATTCCCGCTGTAAGGCCGATCCATGACCACCCTGGAATCAAATACGGTTAAATTTCCGGTGTTTTTATAGAAGACATAATCAATCCGCGTGTTGGGTGCGTTAGAGGGAACGGTGTAGCCGGGATTCCCGGGGTTGACATCCGCAAATGTATCAACAAAAAAGGTGTCCGTGCCGGTGTTGGTAAGCAACTGAATGGATTGGGCGTTAGGCGGATCGTTAAAATCTCCGGTGAGGATGGTTCCTACGCCGGGATGGTCATTCTCTTTCAATTCAATGTAGGGAATGATTTGCTGCACCTGCTGTACCCGCACCGAGCCGCTGTTGAAGGAGAGGTGCGTATTAAAAAAATTGATTCGCCCCAGGGGGGTGTCAATCGAATTCCAGACCACTTTCCGGGGAAATACGCCCCGCACCAGTTGCTTGTAGCCCTGGTTTTGCACCGGGTATTTGCTGATGATTCCCACATACTCCCGAAACTGGTTATTCCAGGAGAGATGAGTGAAGCTGATATAATAATGATAGGTAATCCCAAAGTGGGCGCTCAGGGAATCGGCAATGCGCCGCGCCTGATTGTCGATGCCTCCCCCATTCAGAGTTTGATTGATTTCCTGCAATCCGATGATATCCGGATCAAGCGTCTTTAACTTCTGGATGATATGGAATAATCGTGTTTCCGGGTCCGTGCCGGGCTTCATCCCTTCTAAGTTGTAGGTCATCACTTTCAGGGTGTCAGCCGCCCAGACAGAACTGACCAGCAGCAAGAAAAACAGAATTTTTTGTAGCATTACAGAACTCCGGGTGATTTAAGTAAGTGGCATTATTAATTCGACACTTTTGTCGTTCCCGCTCCCGGCCGACCGGGATAATCGGGAATCCACATATCAGCGTTTGGATGCCCGATTAATACATTCCCCGGCGCGCCGGGGCAGGCAGGGCATGACAGCTTGCACCAAAATGTATCGTTTATTTGAGTACAGTTACTTAACGGCCTTTAGCAAAAGCATCACCGAAGAGGAAGACTACCCAATTTTTTAGGGCCTTGTGAAATATAGGCGCTTTCGGGGGATTAATCTACAATTTTTGTCGATTTAACTTGTCGAAAACCGTTGCCGGGCCGGTCGGGAGAGAAGTGTGCGAAAGTTTTTCTGAGGGCGCCTAATAAAACAAACGAATCGTAAGTTGTGATTGTCGCGCCGGATTCATTCTCATAAATTTGCGGCTATTGGCAGTGTGAATCAAAAGATGGAGGGGAAAAATGACATCATCACTGCAAACGCTCCTGTTAACATTACTGATCTTTTGCTTCGGCAGTATTCACGGGCAGGAGAGGTATTCATCCCCTGGTTTTTCATTGCCCCAAAACTGGAATTGGGAGGATCTCCGCAGCCGCACGGAAAATGAATCCACCTTAGCAAACATCCGGGAATTGGGCGCGTTGCTCAGTTCCGAAGAAGCGCATTTTCTTTTTAAGCAGTTATCGGGTCTTTCTCACCCATCGGATTTGAGGAAGTTGTCGGTGCTGGAGAAAGAACAGAGTCAACTGGGCGGCGGTTTCTTTGGCATCATTCCCAATTATTTTGAGCAGGCGGACAGCATTCCGGCGCCGGATAATTTTGATCATTTCATCGAGGCGGCGCTTTTCCTGGCGCGTATCCGGAAAAAAAATCTGGGTGTCATCGCTAACCCCGCTTTTCAATCCCCTATTTTGTTCCGGGGAGATTCCCTGCCGGAGCCGGGCGGATCATCATCGTCGGCGGACATCCGCCTGCATTTTGATTTCTCGGCCGTTGCCGCTTTGCTGGATTTATTTTCCCGCGAGGAAATCAGCCTACCGGAGGCGGAGGCAATCGCCCAAAACAAGGCGTTTCTGGAAATGCTGAAACACCGCCGGGAACTGGGCTACGTTCCGGAACCGTTGCCGGACGTCCACGATCTGGCGCAACTTATTTTCCACGCCGCCAGCCGGGAGCCGCTGGAGATGATCTGGAAGCAGCTCAATCCCTGGAACGATTTCGGAATGGCGGATTTATATTTAAACCGCACCCGCTATCAGCAACTGGTGGAGTATTTGCAAAACAACCATGCCCGAATGGAATCGCT
>JAJRYW010000423.1 GCA_024275555.1 Calditrichota bacterium
AAGGTATACTCGTTATGGGAATCTCATCTGGCTATCTGCCGGGATCGAGAGCTATTTTACCGATCCGCAGAGTGCGGAAAAGCTGGAAAAGCTGGCGAATCGCCCTGCGCCTGAGGATTCCCTGCAAATCCCCCTGACCGTCACCGTGATGGTTGCTCCCGATGGAACTGCGCGAATCAAGCAAGTCAATGTTCCCGCGCTCTAATCATTCTCACACTTGACAGTCCCGCTGTTTCTGCCTACCTTTATCATTTCTTGTTTGCGAAAACCGGAACACCAAACCAGGGGATTACTATGCGTTTATTAGCCATATTTGCCCACCCGGATGATGAAGCCTACGGTCCCGGCGCTACCCTGGCCCGATACGCCCTGACCGGTCACGAGGTCTATTTAACCACCTTAACCCGCGGGGAAGCGGGTTCGCTGGGAATTTGCAAGACCCTCCCCCCGGAGGAGATCGCAGCGATGCGCACCAAAGAGTTGCAATGCGCCGCCAAAGCCTTACATTTAACCGGTCTCACTCAACTGGCCTATCCCGACAAACATTTGTCCGAGATCGATGACGCAACCGGCGTGGAGATTATTGAACACCAGTTAAGTGAGCGCAAACCGGATGTGCTGATCACCTTCCACGAGCCGGGCATCTCCGGCCATCCCGATCACACCGCCGTGAGTCGCTGGTGCAGGTTGGCGGTGGAGCGCGCCCAAAATCCACCCCGATTTTTATACTACGGAATTTCGCCGCAGCAGGCCGAAAAAGTCCGGGAGCACCGGAAAATCATCCCCTTCCGGGAGGAAGAAATTACCCATATCATCGAGACCGGCGACTACTGGCCCTATAAACTGGCCGCAATTCAATGCCATCAGTCCCAATTGGATTTGTGGGAACGATTTAAATCGTTTAACGGTGAGATGGACTACTTTGCCCATGCGGAACACTTTTCGCAGGTGCTGCCGGAGTGGGACGGCCGCCAAATCGCCCGGGAGATTTAACCGCTCCGCCCGGGATGAATCAATGCAGTATTGATTTATTGCCGCTAATCCCGTAATTTGCGGGAGATCATCAAACCAATGGAGGAGTTATGTATTCTGGTGATATATCTACGCCCGCCGGGGAAGATTTTTACCTGTCGCAAGTACAGCAAACCGCCGGATCGATGAGCGCCTGGCTGAAATTCCTGGGAGTATTGTCGATTGTCAGCGGAGCGCTGAGCGTACTTTCCATTGTGGGGATTATCTTTGCCTGGATACCAATCTGGATGGGGGTGCTGCTCTTCCAGGCCGGCGACCGCGCCCGGCAGACCGCCCTGGGCAACGACGCTTCCCAACTGCTCTCCATGATGCAAAAATTGCGGCTCTACTTTGTGATCTCCGGGATCGTCACCATCGTGGTGTTAACATTCTCTGTGCTGGCAATCGTATTTATGAGCGCCTTCGTCGATCAGTTCTCCACCCGCCTCCAGGAAATGATGATGCAATACTAATCAATAACGGATGTTACACGATTAGTCCCGGTATTCATGTTGATAAGATTGGTACTACGCGGGTATTCTTGACCGCAACGTTCGCAAAGACAACGCAACGAACGCCGTGAATTAGTGTATGCATACGTTGCGAACGTCGCGTGTTCATTGCGTTCGTTGCGGTTTCGCAAATAACGCTCCTTGGTCAGGGAATGCTCATGACCGAATCGCTTACCGTAATCTCAAGGTAAGGTGCATTGAAGCGAAAAACTGTAGTAGCGCGTAATATCAGTCAATAAGAGCGCCGAACACGCCGAAGACAATTTGCATCACCGGGAGGACCATGCACTACCTGTGTTCTGTAGAAGACCTCGCCGACGGCAAACTGCGCGTATTCCGAATTAGTGAGGGACGTTCCATCGTGGTGATCCGCCGGCAGAACACCTTTACAGCCTGCGAAAATCGCTGCCCCCACGCCGGGGCGCCCCTGGACGACGCCTTAATTCGCGGGAACACCCTCACCTGCGTCTGGCACGGCTTTCAATTTGACCTTTGCAGCGGAGCATGTCTTGAGGAGCCGGATGAGAAACCCCTGTCGCTTTTATCGCTTTGCATCAGAGACGGCAAAGTGTATCTTGATGAATCACACACACCGTCACGAGAGCATTCGAAATGATCGTACACCCTGACGTAGAAAGATATTTGGACTCGTTGTCCCCGGTTTATCACGAGGTGCTGCGGGAGATGGAAGCGGAAGGGCGTCAACGCAACTTCCCGATCATCGGCCCCCAGGTGGGGCGATTTTTATTCGGATTGATTAAGTTTGGCCAGGTGCAAACCGTTCTGGAGTGCGGCGCCGGCTTTGGCTATTCGGCGATGTGGATGGCCCTGGCGCTTCCGGAAAATGGACGCATCGACTGCATCGAGTATCGTCCGGAAAACATTGAGCAGGGGCAGGCTTATTTCCAAAAGGCCGGAATGGCCCCTAAAGTCAACTTTATTCAGGGCGACGCCATGACGGTACTGCCCGCCTTAACGCACAGCTACGATATGGCGCTGAATGACATCGATAAAGAGTTGTATCCGGACAGTTTGCCGCTTATTCTTCCCCGCCTGCGGGTCGGGGGAATACTCATTACCGACAACGTACTCTGGAAGGGGGAAACGGCCCGGCCGACAAAAGACCAACGCACCGGGGCAATTCAAAAATTTAATCAACTGCTCTTGGATCAAAAGAACCTCTGGAGTAGTTTTATTCCCCTCCGGGATGGGTTGGCGCTGAGTGTGAAGTTGTCAAAAACATCATAATCAATTGCTCAAATTGTTAAAAAAAACCAAAAATAGATAAATAGACCATGACCGAACCAACCACTTCCGGCCAACTGCGCAAGAACGGTAAACGCACACTGGGCTTGGCGCTCAGCGGCGGGGCCACCCGGGGCATGGCCCACATCGGGGTGCTCAAAGCGTTTGAAGAGAATAACATCCAGGCAGATTTTCTGGCCGGGACCAGCATCGGGGCGCTGGTTGCCGCGCTGCACGCCTTTGGGGTTCCCCTGTTGGACATACGCGCCAAAGCGGAAGAGATGACCTGGCTGTCGATCTCATCGCCGACCCTGGCCAAGGGGGGGCTGTTCTCCAACAAGGCCATTGGCGAACTTATCGAAGAATTTTTAGGCGACGCCCGGATCGAGGATGCGCCAATTCCGCTGGCCATTATCGCCACGGATATCTCCAACGGCGACAAGCTGGTATTGCGCCGGGGCCCGTTGGCCAAAGCGGTCATGGCCAGCACCTGCGTGCCGGGCATTTTTGCCCCGATTGAATGGAACGGCCGCCTGGTGGTGGATGGCTTCCTGGTGGAAAATGTTCCGGTAAGCCCCCTGCGGGAGATGAAGGCCGATTTTGTGGTCGGGGTAAACCTGAGCGCAATGCGCGACTACCGGGAACCGGACAGCATGTTGAATATTATGATGAACGCCTTTGAAATTGCGGTCGACGCCAACACCATGAATGTGCTCAGCAAAGCCGACCTGCTTATCGAGCCGATTCTGTACGGTCGGAAGGATTCCGAGGATGAATTGCCGGCCTATTTTGATAAAGGCTACGAGGCGGCGCTGCTGAAGATTCCCCGCCTGCACGAGGCCCTGCTGCCCCGGCGCAGCCGCTCCCAGGGCGGTTTTTGGGGAAGTCTCCGCAGCATTTTGAAATAATCAATGCGCCCCGCGCAGCAGCACCACCGGGTAGTTCTCCGGCGCGCTGAGCATCCCGTCCAGCAAGGCCCGCATGGTATAATAGGCCTGCATGTCAATCACGGCGCCCTCGCTGATTTCTCCCGTTTCGATCCCGGAAATAAACCGGTGATCTTCTTCGAACAAAAATTCCACCCGGCCGTCCTGGAACAAATACACCTTGCTGATGGGATTTACAGCCAGCAAATACTCCTGGCCGTTGATGCGCCCTTTCAGACAAAAGGGATCCGCGAAGTAAAAACCGTCATAGTCGGCAAATTGTCGCCAGGTCTTCTCGCCGGAGAAGAAACGCGGCTTTTCGATATACGGCCCGCCATGTTCGGGGCAATAAGTGTCGCAATCGCCGCACTCGTTGCAAAAATCCGCTAAATTGGCAATTTGATGATCTTGCTCCAGGCAGAACACCCCCTGCTCCTCCGGAACAAAATCTCCCTCCTGGTAACGGAAACGGACGGCGGCAACCTCCTGCTTGCCACCCGGGATGGAGAAATTGGCGGCATTGGGGCACACCGGAATGCACTTATTGCAGGTGAT
>JAJRYW010000424.1 GCA_024275555.1 Calditrichota bacterium
CCTTTCTTTTCGGGCGGTTCGGTCGGCTCGGCTTTGGGGGTAAGGATTACCCAAACCAGGCGCACCACACCGGAGAGCAGGTAGCCGAGCATCAGCGGGAAAAAGGTTTGCTGGGGATAAAAGATAAGGACCACCGAGCCGATGAGCACAGCCAGAATTTTAAGACGATTGGCCCGGTTGCTCTGAAGGCTGAAATTGGGCATGGTTTCGTAGCGGATATTGGTGACCATCAGCAGGGAGGCGACCAGCACTAAAGGCAGGAGCAGTTTGGCCAGCCGGAATTCGCCCCAAATCTCATAATTAAAGATAATAAAGGTGGCGATGGCCAATGCGGCGGCGGGGATGGGCAAGCCTTCGAAGTATGGTTTGTCGTATCCTTTTAGCTGGGCGTTAAAACGGGCCAGGCGAATTGCCCCGAACATCACCGGGACAAAACTCACCAGTAATCCCACGGTACCCCAATGGCGGAAAAAAATAAAATAGGAAACCAGGGAGGGGGCAATTCCAAAAGAAATGACATCGGCCAGGGAGTCGTATTGCACGCCGAAATCGGAGGAGCTGCTGGTCATCCGGGCCAATTTGCCGTCCAGCACATCCAGCACGCCTGCGGCAATAATCAGCCATGCAGCGGTAACAAAACGCCCCTCGGTATCGGCCGCACCGTCTGCTGTTGCAGCCATAATCGAGGCATAAAAGCCACAAAACATATTGGCCAGGGTAAAGAAACCTGGCACCATTTCCGATCGCATTCGCACTCAGCAAACTCCTTCCGCCATGGTCGGCATGTTTATCGTCCGGGTGGTTGGTCGATTAACCGGTTGTTTCCGATTCCGGCAATTCGATATCGTTTGTTTCCGCAGAGGAGCGGTCTCCCTGGTCCGGGAAGGTTGCCAGCACGGTTTCTCCGGCGGTTACCCGTTGTCCTTTTTTGACCAGCACCCTGGCATCCAGGGGCAAGAAGACGTCCATCCGGCTTCCAAAGCGAATCATCCCGATACGCTGGCCGGCCTGCACCGTTTTGCCTTCCCGCAGGCGGCAGACAATCCGGCGGGCGATCAACCCGGCGATTTGCTTAAAAAGGATTTTATGGCCGTGTTCATCCACCAGGCCAATAACCGTCTGTTCATTCTCCGCCGAAGCTTCCGGCTTAAAAGCAGCCAGGAACTTGCCGGTGCGGTAGGTAAAATAATCCACCCGGCCGGACATCGGGGAGCGGTTGACATGCACATTAAATACGGATAAAAAGATGCTGATCCGCTGCACCTCTTTGTGGAAATACTCCTCTTCTTTTTCCCGGACGATCTCGGTTACCCGGCCGTCGGCGGGGGCAATTACCGCAAACGGATTGGGAGGCGCAGTGCGCTCCGGATCACGGAAAAAGTACACATTAAACAGGGAGAGGGCTCCCAATATAAGCATCGTGTAGAAGGACACAGGACTGGGGAAAGCATACCACAGCCCCAGCGATATGGCAAATACGACAAAGCTTCCAACGATGATGCTGAGTCCATCTCTTGCGACCAATCTTTCTCCTTTATAATCTAATCTAATTTGGTTGAATACAAGTCTTTATTGCTGCCAGGCAACACCTCAGGCCTTTCGGCAGAGGATGCACCGTTGATACAGCCCTCCCCCGGCGCCCTGCCGCCCGCTTCTCTTGCAATGAGAGGGGGAAGAGGCCCCGGGGGAGGGCTGGTTAGTTACAGGTTCTCTTAACTCCGTATCCGCATTATTACCTGGCAATACCCAACACCCGGGAAGCGATTTCGTCCACAGCCTGGGCATATTTTTTGTCATCCTTATTCACCTGCTGATACCCGCCTTTTTCATCAATCAACCATATGTTCATGGTATTCAGGCTCACTTCGTCCGCTAATAAAATTTGATTATTAAAGCGGCCGAATTCCAGTTGAAAATTAACCAGCTTTAGTTTTTTACGGTCAAAAAACGACTTCAAAACCGCGTTAACTTTGGTAGCAATACGCATGATGCTGGTCATCTCTTTGCGCTCGCACAACCCCAATGCATAGGCATGGTATTCGTTAATCATGGGATAATTGCGCTCGGCGTCTTTAAAATACATTTCCACAATCGGGAATTCCAGGGCTTCGCCCACTTCCATGCCAAAGCGTTCCGCCAGGGCGGTAGAGGCCAGGTTGTAAACAACGAGCTTCATAGGAATTATTTCTACCTTTTTGGCCACAAAACTCTTGGCGTCATTTTTCCGCACAAAGTGGGTGGGGACATTGTAGCTTTCCAGGTACTCGAAAAAATGGGAAGTTAAACTATTATTCACTTCCGGAAAGGCGTCTATCTTCTTCTTGCTACCTTTACTGCTGATCACATCATTAAAAGTTACCAACACCTGATCATTCTGGTTGGTTGCATATACTTTTTTAATACTTCCCTCGACAATCAACTCTTTCATTTCCACGTGATATCCTCCGATGTTAGATCAATCCAAGTCTTTTAAAAGACACATCTATATTTCTTAGTCTGTTCTTTAAGTTGCAAATTTCTTCCAATTCTTTTTCGCTGAGATAATTAAGCGCCTCATCATCTTTTTTCAACTCATCCAGCAGGGTGGTCTGATGATGATAGACCTTCAGCGCATTGCGTTGCACTATTTGATAGGCTTCTTCGCGGCTGAGTCCTTTGTTGATCAACTGCAGCAGCACCGACTGGGAGAAAATCAGCCCGCGGCCGGCGTCCAGGTTTTTGCGCATGTTTTCTGCATTGACCGTCAGGCCGTCCAGCAGGAAGATAGTTTTATCCAGCATGTAGTACAGGGCAATTGTGGAATCCGGGATAATGACCCGCTCCACCGAGGAATGCGAAATATCACGCTCGTGCCACAGGGCCACGTTTTCCAGCCCGGCCATTAAATTCCCGCGCAGAATCCTGGCCAGGCCGCAAATCCGTTCGGAAATGATGGGATTTTTTTTGTGCGGCATAGCAGAGGAGCCTTTCTGTTTGGCGCCGAAGGGTTCTTCCACTTCCAGAACTTCGGTGCGCTGAAGGTGGCGGATTTCCAGGGCAAACTTCTCCAGGGTGGCCCCGATAATCGCCAGGACAGAAAGATATTCCGCATGACGGTCGCGCTGCAACACCTGGGTGGAAGCCTCGGCAGGTTTCAGCCCCAGGCGGCGGCACACATACTCTTCCACAGCCGGGTCCAAATGAGCAAAAGTGCCCACAGCCCCGGAGATTTTTCCGGCAGAAATGGCTTCAATAGCCTCTTTAAGACGCCGCCGGTTCCGCTGCATCTCCGCATACCAGACCGCAATCTTAAAACCGAAGGTGAGCGGTTCTGCATGAACGCCATGAGAACGGCCCACCATAACAGTGTCTTTGTACTTTACCGCCTGGTGTTTCAGTACTTCCAAAAGCGCGTTTACCCTGGTAAGGATTAGCTCGCCGGCCTGTTTCATCTGCACCGCAAGGGTGGTGTCGAGAACATCGCTGGAGGTCATTCCATAGTGGATATAGCGGGCCGGTTCTCCGACATACTCGCCTACATTAGTCAGGAAAGCAATCACATCGTGATGCACCTCGGCTTCGATCTCCAGAATCCGCTGCACGTCAAAGTCAGCTTTTTCCCGCATGATTTGCACTGCTTCCCGGGGGATCTCGCCCCGTTCTGCCCGGGCTTCGCAAGCCAACAGTTCAATTTCCAGCCAGATTCGGAATTTGTTTTCATCCTCCCAAATCCGGCCGATTTCCGGCAAGGTATAGCGTTCAATCATCGTCTTTTCGGCAACGGTTCCAGTTTCACGGTAACAGTTATGGGCTTGTTGTCGCGCACTACGGAAAAGCGCAGTTTCTGCCCGACTTCCAGGGGCATATTTTCCAGGATTTTAGCGAACTCTTCCCGGCTGCCCACCGATTGTCCTTCCACGGCAGTGATGACATCATACATGCGCAATCCGGCGCGGTAGGCCGGCCCGTTGCGGTCTAACTGCGTCACAATCACACCTCGCTCGGTGTTCAACTGCAACGCCGAAACAATCTCCGGCGACAGGGTTCGCACATCATAAATACCAATCCAGACGTCGCGCTCGATGTTGCCTTTTACCTTGATTTCTTCAAAAATCTGGCGGATGCGATTGATGGGAATTGCGAAACCGATCCCCACCGAGCCATCGTTGTATTTGCTGCCGGTGTAAATAAAAGTGTTCATGCCGATCACCTGGCCCAGGGAGTTTACCAGCGGTCCGCCGCTATTGCCATGGTTAATGGCCGCATCGGTTTGGATCATATCCAGGTAGAGTCGATCATCGCTGGTGCGCCCCCAGTCGCGGTCCACCGCGCTAATCACCCCCACGGTGACGGTGGGCTTATCGTTCAGCTCAAACAAACCGAAGGGGTTTCCCAGGGCAATCACCCACTCACCGACCAACAGGTCCTCGGAGTTGCCAAGTTCAATATAAGGATGATCTTTGCCGTCAATCTTCAGAACGGCAATATCGGTCAGCTTGTCCATCCCCACTAAATCCGCCTGGATTTGCTTGCCGTCGGTCAGCGTAACCAGTATTTCCGTGGCGTTCTCCACCACATGCTGGTTGGTGATGATATAACCGTCCGGGGAAATAATAAAACCGGAGCCCAGCGATTCCACTTTTCGCTCGTAGACTCTCTGGCGGTACAGTTCCGGAAAGAGCAGTTGCCAGGTCGGGTCGGACAAGAAAGGGTGGCGGCTTACCACATGCTGCACCTGGATGACATTGATCCCCACGACCGCCGGGCTGACGTGCGCCACCGCCCGGGTAATTGCCGTCTGCCGGGAGTTGTAAAGCTGATCATTGGCCTCCCCGGGAGTGGGAGCGTTTGATTGAGCCAGCGCTTCCTGTACAAACAAGGAGGTGTCTTTTTGAGCCTGACCGGCTCCGGAATTGCCGCCGCAGGATGAGAGAAGCATAATGAACCCCAGTAGTCCGACCAATTTCCGGAAAAACCATCGCGGGGCTGTGGTAGAGCTTGATTTTTTCAATCTGCTGTTTCCCATCTGTTTTAATGAGTCCCTCTCTGGCGATACTACCCGGAGAGACGTTCGCTTTATTGTTTCGTTTTCTCCCAGTCGCTTAAAAATTTTTCCAGACCGATATCCGTGAGCGGGTGATTAAAAATTTGTTCCAGCACTTTTGCCGGCATGGTGCAAATATCCGCGCCCATCAGGGCGGCTTCCACCACGTGGAGCGGATGACGCACCGAAGCAACCAGAATTTCCGTCTCGTAGCCATAATTGCCGTAGATGCGCCCAATCTGGGAAACCAGTTCCATCCCGTCATGGCTGATATCATCCAGGCGGCCAACAAAAGGACTGACGAAAGTCGCCCCGGCTTTAGCAACCAGTAAGGCCTGCATGGGCGAGAAGACCAGGGTCATGTTCACCTTAACGCCGTCTTCGGTAAGGGTTTTGCACGCTTTCACTCCCTCGCGGGTCGTAGGCAATTTGATGACAATATTTTCGGCAATCCGGGTCAACTGCCGGGCTTCGGCGATCATGCCGTCTTTATCCACAGCGATCACCTCGGCGCTGACCGGCCCGTCGACAATGGCGCAGATTTGCTTTAAATTCTCATAGGGGTCGCCGGGTTCCTTCGACAACAAGGATGGATTCGTCGTTACCCCGTCTAAAAGTCCCAGTTCAGCAGCTTCGCGGATCTCTTCCGAATTTCCGGTATCGATAAAAAACTTCACAGTTGCCTCCGGTTTATAACAAAACTCCTAAAACGTATCGAGGTCATTTTGCCCCAAGATTTTAAACCGATTAATTTAGTCAAAAATCCGGGCTTAGTAAATCACTTCTTGGAAAAATAGCCCTTTCGCCGGTGCCGCCGCTCCGGCCAACTCCCTTTTCCGGGAATTAAAGATTTCCTGAAACTCCTCCATGGTAAATCTGCCCCGGGCAACATCGATGGTGGTGCCGACAATGGTGCGCACCATGCCATGCAGAAAACGGTTGGCCGCGACCCGATAGACCCACAATCCGTTCTGCCGGAACCAGCGCGACTCCTCAACCCGGCAGCGCTTGTGCGCCGTGTCCACCTGCACCCGCGAGAACGCCCCGAAATCATGTTCCCCCAACAGAGATTCGGCAACCGGGTTCAGAAGCTCCGGATCAAACTTCTGGAAAAGCTGCCAGCAAAAATTCCGGTAGATGGCCGTGTTTTCCGTGCTGATGTAGTATTGATAAACCCGCTGTTTAGCAGAAAAACGGGCGCTGAACTCCAAATCGGCCTCATCCGCCTGGCGCACCCGCACGTCCCTGGGAAGATGGGCGTTTAAACCCATCATAATTTTATAAACCGGCAAGGCCGTGTGTGTTTTAAAGTTAACCACCTGCCCCCAGGCATGTACCCCGGCATCGGTGCGCCCGGCGGCGGTAACACGCAATTTCTCGCCGGTTAATTTGCGGATAGCTGCTTCCAGCACACCCTGCACCGTAGGCGCATTCTCCTGCCACTGCCAGCCGTGGTAGGCCGTGCCTTCATATTCCACGATTAATTTGATATTCCGCTCCATCGTCGGGGCAAAATATAACACGGTTTTACGGGTTTTCAAAATCGGGTTGGCTGTATAAAAATATGACCGCTACATGAGCTTTAATATTAAGCGGTTTTGCGTCTAACTTTCAAGGAAATGTGCACACGAATAAAGAGTTTTGTTAATTCATCTCTCGACTATATATTTAACCAACTTTCGAAGAATTGTAATAAATAACAACCAAACTTAAGAAGAACTTAAAAAATGACTAAGGATTTATCATCCACTCTAAAAGAACAATTGGCTTTAAATTATCATATAAAGGAAAAGAGCAAAGAAGATAGTTATTATTCACGATTAACAACTATACTATCAAGCGATCTGAATTTCCATCAACAAAGCAGCCGGTATGCTTCTCATAATTTTCATTCGTTTCCGGCAAAATTTCCACCACAACTTCCATCCAAATTTATTCTGGGATTAACTGAACCGGGCGGGATTGTACTTGACCCTATGGTTGGTTCGGGGACTACTGCTGTCGAAGCATTCCTGAATGGGCGAAAAGGAATCGGATTTGATATCGATCCGTTAGCAATAATGATATCCCGAGTTAAAACGACACCATTGAAAGAAGATCGTTTAGCAAAAATTTTTAGAAGGATAGTGAAAAACGCTCGAAAAGAAGTTCAAGAAAATCAGCATGACCTTGAGAAACAACTGAATACCCAGTGGGATACAAAGACCAAGCAATTTATTGATTATTGGTTTGCCAGGGAAACCCAAATTGAATTGCTGGCATTAGTACAACAAATATTAAAAATTGAAGATGAATCATATCGCACTTTTTTCCAATTAGCTTTTTCAGCTATTATTATCACCAAATCAGGAGGTGTCTCTTTAGCACTCGATCTTGCCCACACAAGGCCCCATAAAGCGAAGGTGGTTTTTTCACCAAACGGCGAATTGTTATACGGAAGTAAGTTTTTAACAAGTGGTTCTCCAAGACTAAAGGTTTTAACAAAAAAACTGCGACCAGCGATTGAGGAATTTGAAAAACGTTGTATTCAAAACATAAGTGGTTTGGTAAATAATTCATCAAGGTTCATTCCAACTGAGATCAATTTTGGCAACGCCCAGAAACTCCCCTTAGAAGAAAACAGCATTGACCTAATTGTGACCTCTCCACCATATGCATCCAATGCAATAGATTATATGCGGGCACATAAATTTTCCCTGGTTTGGTTTGGGTTTCCAATTGAAGAATTGAGTGAGCAGAGAAGAAAATATATTGGTGGTGAGGCCACAACCAATTATGTGTTTGAATCGTTGCCAGAATCTACCTCCCAAACAATTCAGAGGATATCGGAAATTGATGAAAAACGAGGCAATGTTTTAAAAAGATATTTTACTGAGATGAGTAGAACGCTTAAAGAGATGTATAGAGTTTTGAAACCGGATAAAGCGGCAATTGTGGTTGTCGGCAGTTCTACCATGAGAGGGATGGATACAGCAACGCATCAGTGTCTTGCCGAAATTGGTGAACAGATTGGTTTTGTGGTTCCTCATATTGGCATTCGTAAGTTAGATCGCAATAAAAGGATGCTTCCATCCGGCCTGAAAACAGATTTAAATTCACAAATTCAGAAGAGAATGCATGAAGAATATGTGATTGGGTTTTATAAGCCTCACCATTAATTTGGGATACGTTTTATGGACCTTCAGGACTTACGAAAAGAATACCATAAAAAAATTTGTGTGGATTTGTTTCGGATTAAAAAAAATACCCGGAAAGGTGATTATCCGAACAACGCAGATGGTGATAGTAAAATCAGTGTTAAGATTGCCTGGGGAATTTTAAACCAAATTTGTAAGAATCCCCAGTATGGCAATTTATCCGGCCAAACCGCAGGAAAAAAATTTCAGGAAATCACCAAAGAATTTGTAGAAAAGTCTTTCAGCCTCTTACATCACCTGCGTCCCGGACGATGGCATTATTTCCTTGAGACCGAAATTTCAAAATTTGAGCAATATAAAGATTTAGCAGAAATTGAGAAGATTTTAAAAAAAGAAAAACAATTGGCCTCGACATTTGGGCAGGATTATATCGTTAAATCGGATATTATTGTGGGTCGAGAGCCTGTGAGTGATAAAGAGATAAATAGCAATCGAAAAATTGTTGACAAAGATTCTCCCCTGGCCACATTTACGCCCTTTCGTATGAAAAACAATCAAGATAAAAAACAGATTCTTCACGCCAGCATATCTTGCAAATGGACATTAAGAAGCGATAGGGCTCAGAACATTCGCACAGAAGCATTTAACCTCATCAGGAACAGAAAAGGCAAACTCCCCCACGTTGTAGCCGTAACGGCGGAACCTACCTTGACACGAATTGCCAGCCTTGCATTAGGAACCGGTGATATCGACTGTGTATATCATTTTGCACTTCACGAATTAATTGAAGCCCTACAGGAGATACAGGACGAAAGTCAATTAGATATGCTCAGTATTCTTGTAGAAGGAAAGCGGCTACGGGATATTAGCGATTTACCCTTTGACCTCGCCACGTAACCTTCTCAAAAAAAAAATCATAGAATTGTTCAACTCTTCGGCAGGATAATCCGCACCCACTCCACTTTTTTGCGGGAGGCGCGGGTAACCACAAAGCGGATTCCCTGGTATTCAAAGGTGGTGTCCCGGCGGGGAATTTGACCCAGGTGGGTGAGGATAAAGCCGGAGAGCGTTTCGTATTCCCCCTCCGGCAACCGGAGC
>JAJRYW010000425.1 GCA_024275555.1 Calditrichota bacterium
AAGGGGGGACATTTCTATGGCATGAAGGCAACTACACAAATACATTGCATTTTTTCGGAAACTAATTCACGTCTCAATAATTGAATTTCCGGGGGGAGCGCCCGGGCGTTCTTCAGCAGGCTGTAGGCCATGCGCAAGTGGGGAGGGGCCTGGAAATATTCGCCCAGGTCGATCGGCTTAACGCGGCAGGGCAGGTTGTCAAACTCTCCATGTTCCTGCGCTTATTTAAGGCGGTCTTCGGCAATTTTTTCAAAGATATTCACAACTCCTGCGAATCCTCTTTGAATTGAATCGCTGACATGACCTCGGAAATCGTTTCCCAGTCGAATCCTTTGGCAACTAAGTGGCGCGACAGTTTTTCCCGCAGCTTTTGAGCGGGCTCTCCCCGGTGGCGCCGAAGATGTTTTTCGGCAATCTGAACAGCGATGCTGTTTAAAGAGACGCCCTGGTAGGCTTGCTCGATGATCGGCTCAAAAATTTCCGGGCGAACTCCCCGGCTATGCAGTTTTTCCTGGAGCAGCCGGGGGCCGCACGGCCGCAGCCGCAATTCATCCAGCACAAACTGTTTGGCAAAGCTCCGGTCATCCACCAGCCCCACCGCTTGCAGATCATCCAGGGCCTGGTCGACGGCCGTCTCCGAGTAGCCTTTTTGAAGCCCTTTTCTCCACAACTCCCGGCGGCTGTGCGGCCGGATTTCCAGGTAACGCAGCAACTGGTCTTTAGCCCGGCGTATTTAATCCTCGAAGAGGATCTCCGCCATCTGCTGCTCCTCGAAATACTTGTCGACGGAAAACCGGTATTTGAGCGCAATTTCGGGGCTGACCAGGGTCTCCTCGCCGGAATCCCAGGTTACTAAAAAACGTTCCGGGCGGCGGCGCTTAAATCGGATGTTAACAATCGTGGGCATGATTCAGAGAGTTTTCTTAAACATGATCGTATTCCCAAAGCCGCCGCGATGCGGATAAACCCCTGAGTCAGGAAGGCCAATCGGAATCGGGGCGGCCTGGTTTAAACAAGACCGGGGTGTTGCCGGATCAGGATTCTGCATCCGGGTTTGACGCCGTTTCTTCCGGTTCGATCTCGTCGGTTAATTCCAGCTTTTGCCGCACCAGTTTTTCAATCTTCTGGCACAATTCCGGATTCTCTTTTAAAAACGCTTTGACGTTTTCCCGTCCCTGCCCCAGCCGTTCTTCTTCGAAGCTGTACCAGGTGCCGCTCTTCTGCACAATGTTCATATTGGCGGCCAAATCGAGCAGATCGCCTTCTTTGGAGATTCCCTCGGAATACATAATGTCGAACTCGCACTCCCGGAAGGGCGGGGCCATTTTGTTCTTGACCACTTTAACCTTGGTGCGGTTGCCTACCAGGTCGGTTCCGGTTTTGATGGCGGCAATACGGCGGATATCCATGCGGATAGAGGTGTAAAACTTAAGCGCCCGCCCGCCGGTGGTGGTCTCGGGGTTGCCAAACATCACCCCGATTTTTTCCCGCAGCTGGTTGATGAAAACAACCGAGGTGTTCGACTTGCTTACCGTGCCGGTCAGTTTCCGCAGCGCCTGCGACATGAGGCGGGCTTGCAGACCCATGTGCGAGTCGCCCATCTCGCCTTCGATTTCCGCCCGCGGCACCAGGGCGGCCACCGAGTCTACCACCACGATATCCAGGGCGCCGCTGCGCACCAGCGTCTCGACAATCTCCAGCGCCTGCTCGCCGTTGTCCGGCTGGGAAACCAGTAAATTCACCGTGTCCACCCCCAGTTTGCGGGCATAGGTGGGGTCCAGGGCGTGCTCGGCGTCGACAAAAGCGGCCAGACCGCCCCGGCGCTGCGCCTCGGCTATGATATGCAAAGATAAAGTGGTTTTCCCGGAGGACTCCGGCCCGTAAATCTCGGTAATCCGGCCCCGGGGAATCCCGCCGATGCCCAGGGCAAAATCCAGCGAGATGGAACCGGTGGGGATAACCTCTACATTGACTTTGGGGCGATCGCCTAAGCGCATGATCGAACCTTTGCCAAACTGGCGTTCAATTTGGGTCATGGCCAGGTTAATTGCTTTTTGCTTCTCACCATTTTCAGCGCTCATATTAACCTCTGCGTTAATGTCTGATAATTGTTAACTATTTTAAGGGTGAACATATATACACCTCGAATATAGAGGTAAAGTCATATTTTTTCAAGATTTTTTTGAAGAAAGTTTCATGACGGCCGGAATTATAGCCTGAATAATTCACGAATTGAGATAAATATTTTCATATGGCCTCATAACTTGTTAAATTTTATTGAGTTAAAAAAAACAAGAAAAGGCGAGGCCATATGAAAAAAATGTTAGAGAATATTAGCTGCCATGA
>JAJRYW010000426.1 GCA_024275555.1 Calditrichota bacterium
GGAAACCGATGTTCTGATAAATGCCGTCAAAGGCCTGCTGAATATTCGAGAGGGCGTAGAGCATCGACCAATGCACGAAGGGCAGGTCTTCCTTCTTGCGGCCGTCCGCCTCGTAACGGCGTAGAACAGCGGTTCCCAGGTAGAGCCAGGAAAAAATATCGGCCAGGCGCCCGGCGACTTTCTCCATGCGTTTCAGGTTGCCTCCGAAACGGCCCAGGGCGTAATCGGAAAGGAAGGCAAAAGAGGCGGAGACCCAGGCCAGTTTCCGGTAATATTTGGCCGTGGGGCCGCTCACCGGAGATCGGGCCAGTGCGCCGCGGGTGAGACTGAGCACCACTGTACGGAAGAGGTTGCGCACCACGTGGCCGATATGCGCCCAAAATG
The DNA here is from genome assembly GCA_024275555.1 of Calditrichota bacterium. Classification (GTDB taxonomy): domain Bacteria; phylum Calditrichota; class Calditrichia; order RBG-13-44-9; family J075; genus JAJRYW01. The sequence goes on from JAJRYW010000426.1 coordinate 385, forward strand.
CTTTATCAAATCCGGCTGTATCGCCTGCCATCAAAGCGGTGATTTCGCTATAAGCATAGGGATGGCAACGGATGGCCCCCTGGCCAAAAACGATCAGGGTGCGGGTGAGGATGTTGGCCCCCTCCACGGTGATGTTAATCGGCGCCCCCCAGTAGGCGTGGGCAACCATATTGCGCGGCCCGCGCGAGATGGCCGCGCCGCCCAGGATATCCATGGCGTCGTTGACAGCTTTGCGGAAAAGCTCGGTAAAATTGTATTTCACCATAGCCGTTACCACCGGGGGCTTCTCACCGGAATCCAGGCCGCCGCAGGTGTAGCGCCGGGCGGCTTCCAGGATGTAGGTATAGCCGCCGATTCGCGCCAGCGGTTCTTCAATCCCTTCAAACTTGCCAATCGAGAGGCCAAACTGCTGCCGCACCGTCGCATAAGCGCCGGTGATGCGGGCCATCAGCTTGGCGCCGCCGGTGCTGGCCGCCGGCAGGGAGATGCCCCGGCCAACCGCCAGAGATTCCATCAGCATCCGCCAGCCGTTGCCGGCTTGCTCCGGACCGCCGATAATGGCGTCGACCGGCACAACCACATCCTGCCCTTCGGTAGGGCAGTTGTAAAAGGGCACACCCAGGGGATCGTGGCGATTGCCCACCACAACCCCGGTAATATCAGTGGGAATCAAGGCGCAGGTGATGCCCGGAAATTTGCCTTTGCCGAGCAGGTTGTCCGGGTCTTCCAGTTTAAAAGCCAGCCCCAGCACCGTAGCGATGGCAGCCAGGGTAATATAGCGTTTCTTCCAGGTCAGGCGCAGGTAAAGCTGCCCGTCTTCCCCCTTAAACACGACCCCCCGGGAAGTCATCGATCCGGCGTCAGAGCCGGCCCCCGGTTCCGTGAGGGCAAAGCAGGGCATCTCCTGCCCTTTGGCCAAACGGGGGAGGTAATAGTTTTTCTGCTCTTCGGCGCCGTAGTGCAGCAGCAGTTCCGCCGGCCCCAGCGAGTTGGGAACCATCACCGAGGTGCCCAGCGGACCGCTGCGGGACATCAGCTTGGCGATGACCGCACTGTGCGCCGAGGGGCTGAATCCCAGCCCGCCGTATTTCTTGGGAATGATCATCCCCAGGAAACCCTTTTCTTTCAGATAATTCCAGACTTCCTCAGGTAAATCGCCTTCCCGGAAAACCTGCCAGTCGTCTACCATCTTGCAGATTTCTTCTACCGGTCCATCC
>JAJRYW010000427.1 GCA_024275555.1 Calditrichota bacterium
GCATTAAAGCCATGGGGCGACAGGGTGATGATTTTTTTAACCCCCCGGGCACGAAACGTTTTAATATTCTCTTCAGCCAGATACTTAAAAAGCTCGGCCTCTCCCATGGCTCTAGCCTCGTTGCCATCGGACATCTCCTCTGCGCCCAGGATTCCAAAGGCCACTCCCAGGGTCTGCAAAAGCCCGGCAACCGAACGGGCGAGTTCCTGTCCGCGGGTATCGTAAGAACCCACGTCCCCCACAAAAAAAAGATACTCCTGATCCGAATATTCTTCAATCTCCAGTCCTTGGGTCCAGGCATTCCGTTTTTTGCGGGCACGGCCATACGGGTTGCCGTACTGATAGATTCTGGTCAGGCAGTCCCTGACGGCCGGAGGCACTTTCCCGCTGTTGACCAACTGTTCTTTGGCCGCCGTAAATGCCAGCAAAAGCTGGTCCTTAAATTTGGGAAACGTACAGTGTTCCACACAGTTGGCGCAGGCAACACAGGAAAACAAAATTTCCTGCAGCCGGCTGGTCGGATCAATTTTGTTATCCAGCATGGCCCGGATCAGCCACATCCTCCCTCCGGGTGAATAGGTCTCAAAACGAAAAGCCAGGTAGGGAGGACAATTAAAATCAACATAGTTTTCAGGTAATTTACAGTATCCGCAGCGAAAACAGCGGTGCAGTATTTCTTCATATTGCATCAGTCAACCTCCCAGTTGCCCGGATTCATAATGCCCTGGGGATCAAGCACGGCCCGAATCCGGTTCATCAAAGCAAACATGTTGGGATCCATTTTGCGGATAATTTCTTTCTGGGCCGGCGCTTCGGCTTTCCACGGAATACCCCCCATATCCACCGCCGCCCGGTTGGTTTCCTCCAGGGCCTGCTGAGCCCGCTGAACATCCGCCGGATCGGCACGGTTAAAGGCATAGGCATAAAAAAACATCATGCAGTGGTTGACACCGATGATCCGGGCACCCAGCGAATAGCTGACCGACCGCCTGGATGCAATCTCCAGTCCCAGTTCATACGCATCGGCAAACATATCAACCGGCATGATGACCCCCACATACTCAAATCCGCCGCCTTTTCTCACATCCGCAAACCGCGACAGCATCCTGGCCGGCACCTCCAGAAACGGCTGTTTCATGGCTGAGGGCATGGGAACAAACCCGGCAATTTTCTGGTCGATATACTTTTTCACCGAGGCCCGGATCAGGTTGCGTTTCCAGATCAGCTCTTCTTTGGTATTAGCACCATAATTAATATTGCTGTGTAAAAACCCCCGAGCCCACTCCGGTTTGGGTGTCATCCAGGCCGTCAGGTCTTCGGCCATCTGGGTTTCCGTCATGCGGTACAAAATATCGGGCATCAAGCGGGCATCTTCGCACACGAACACCCCCACGTCGTTAAAGCGATAACTGGGGTACAGCTTAATGGCCAGTTTCGTTATAACACCGGTGGTGCCGGCCCATCCGAGAAACAATCCCGCCAGGTCCGGCAGGGGCGCCCGGGCAAACCAGTAATCAGAGGTGGCACAGGAGCCGACGCGGGTCACCTCACCAGTAGGCAGCACCACCTCCAGGCCGTTTAACATGTCCGAATGAAAGCCGTGGGCCTGGGATAGGTGCCCGGAGCCATGGATGGCAACATTACCGGCAATGGTAGCCGCCGGTGGTGCATCGGGGGCGGAGTGTTTGAGCCGTGGATGATGTTTTTTTAAATAGGCCTGGAGCATACCCTGGGAGGTTCCGGCTTCCACCAGGGCATAGCGGCTCATTTCGTTTACCTCGATAATTCGATTCATGCGCTTCATATCCAGAACGATGCCGCCTTTTAACGCCCGGGACAGCCCCGAAAGAACCAGCCCGGCGCCCAGGGGCACCACAGGAATTTTGCGCCGATTGGCAAGCAGCAAGACCTGGCGGACTTCTTCAGTGCAATCGGGCATGACTACGAAATCCGGCTCCCGCGCCGGCATGGTACCCGGATCCATGGAATAGATATAACGTTCTTCGGGTTGATCCGAAACAAATTCAGCTCCGACAATTTTAACAAGCTCCTGCAATATTTCTTTCATGGCATGGCTCCTATTCGGCCTTTTTTCCAATGCAGCCTGGCAAAGATCACTCATGAGAATCGGAAAGATTCCTCTTTCGGCAACCGCCTCCCCGAGGGTGAACATGCACACCGGGCAGTTAAAAACGCAGTAGGCGGCACCGGCCTGCTGCATGTCGTCAAGATTTCGTTTTTGAACATCATCGGCCAGGTCATCGCGCTGGTGGGCCCGCAACACCTGCCCACAGCACAGAGCGTTGTCCCGGTCATATTCCCGCGGCACCCGATCAACCCCGATTTTTTTAAAAATGTCATCCACCCAGTGCCGAGTTTGCGGTACCAGGCGATTGGAACACGGACGCTGGTAAGCCACTTTGGCGCCGATGGGCGTGATCTGGTCCTTGAACGCATCGAGCTTGTTGGACAAGTACTCAAAAAGGTGCACAACCTTAAACGGCACCTCGATGCCGAATGCCGGTGCAAGTTGGCTATAGGCACCATAGCACTCGTCGTGGTAGCAAACCATCTCGTCGATCCCGCTGTCCTTGAGATAGAACTGCTGGATGTTGTCGATCATCCGGGGAAGCCGTTGCCGAATCACGGAGTTTTTCCCGAAATGAAGCCACATGATGTTGCAAAAAATATCACTGCCCACAATCATGGAAGTGTTTTCATACAGTTTACCGCGGATACTGTCCGTAAGCATGGGAAAATAGCACATATTAATCACTGGAGAGCTTACAGTTGCCGGCGTGATGGTCCCCCTGGCCTCCATCATAATCAGCTGTTGTTTGGTAATCGGCTCCGGTGTGGGCAGGATCCCTTTTTCCTCTTGCCGATCGACGATCTGGTAAAACGGATGGTTGCCGAAAGGGCAATATTCTTCACAGGCATAGCAGGTAGCACACTCCTGGAGGATACGGGTGTCCCGGCCTTTTAATAATTTATCCTTTTCCGCCCGCGCCTCCGCCGGCTCAAAGTCCATATATTGACATCGCGTCAGGCAGTCGCAGGTCTCACAGTTTTCGCAAATTTGCGGGTCATAGTTTAATTCGTACATGGGCGTTTCTCCTGGTTTAATGGTTCACCGCAGACGCTAAGGACGCTGAGGTAAATTTTAAAAATTTGATTTTGTCTTCAATAACTATATCCAGCCTATAACCGCAACCCATTCTGGTTCCCTTGTACAGAAAGGAAAATCCATCTTCCCTTTGCGTTCTCCCACCGGGGCGTAGGTTATATGGTAGGCCCTATGGCTTCCAGCTCGTAGAGCGAGCCCACAGCTCGGAGAGGCCGGGAGGCTGCGTCTGCGGTGAACTATTACCTGGAAATCTCGCAGTTGAAGAAAGATCCCGGCTTATCCGTATTACAGTTCCGATTGCTCAATTTTTATCCGCGCTGCTTTTTCCAGGGCACACACCCCCAGAATCATGGTTCCAAAGCGTTTGTCCTTCGTCTGGCCGTGGTAAAAGCGATAGTAAATCTGCTGGGCAATGGCCGCCAGCCGAAACAACCCAAAGCAGTAGTAAAAGTCATAGTTATCAATGGTCCAGCCAGCCAGATCGGCATAGAGACCGACCAACTCATCCCGGTTGAGGGCGCCCTGACTGTCGCTGGGCATAAATCGGACCGCCTGCATCTCGGGGGGATCCCCTTTTTGCACCCAATAGGCCAAGGAGCTGCCGAGATCCATCAGGGGATCACCGACGGTGGCCATTTCCCAGTCCAGCACCCCGATGATGTTGCCGGGATTGTCCTTATCAAGCACCACATTGTCCAGCTTAAAATCATTGTGAATAATCGCCGGCTTTGGAAAATCAGGCGGCATTTTTTCTTCCAGCCAGGCCATGATGTCCTCGAAGTCAGGTGCATCCGGGGTGCGCGCAGCACGGTATCGCTTGCTCCAGCCCACCACCTGGCGCTGTACATACCCGGCCGGCTTGCCGAAATTCTCCAGCCCGACCTGGCGGTAGTCAATGGCGTGCAATTGATGATGTACCTGTACCAGTTTGCGGCACAGCCCGGCGATCTTTTCCGGTGAATTCGCCAGACCTGGCGGAAATTCATGCCGCACAATAATGCCCCGGATTCTTTCCATGACATAAAACGAACATCCGAGAACATCCGTATCTTCCGTATAGGCCAAGGGAGCAGGACAGTAGGGATAAGTGTCTTTAAGAGCGCTGAGAATGCGGTATTCGCGGCTCATGTCGTGGGCTGTTTTGGCCTTGGTTCCAAACGGAGGCCGGCGCAGTACCAGCTCACGATCACCAAAAGTGACCAGGTAGGTCAAATTGGAGTGTCCGCCGGGAAACTGCCGGATGACCATTTCCCCCTGTAGTCCGGGAATTGAATCTCTTAAAAAGGCTTCAATTCCAGTTGCATGAATCGCTTCCCCGTTACGCGGGGTTGTCGGTTGATCGATATCGTTCATCCGTATCCTCCGTTAATTGTCTCGGAAGAGAATATCGCACATCTCCGTTGGTTTCTGAAACGAACCCTTCCACAAATTGCAAAATGAACCGTGCGTATTGGTCCACGGAAATATTTCTCCTGGCATACTTGCTGCGTTTTAGATACCAGTCCTGTACTATGGCTTTAATGACACTGGCCGTCAGTTGAGGGTCGCGGAGCAAAAAAGATCCGTCGACCTGCCCTTGAATGAGAATATCCGCAAATATTTGCTCTGTGTATAGCTCGCTCGCAACCGCCAGGGCCTGCTCCTTTTTGGCAAGATTCTTGGCCTCCATGTAGGAAAAATAAAACCAGGGCTGCATGGCTTCACTTAAATAAAGATGGGTTAAAATCGCCGCTCGCAGTCTGCCGGCAGGATCCGATTCTTTGTCGATATGCTCTTGCAGGATACGTTTGGTAATCGTACGGCGCTGATGCTGGAGGATGGCCAGCAGCTCTTCCTTGCTTGAAAAATAGGAGTATAACGCACCCATACTCAGATTGGTTTCCCGCCCCAGGTCCCGCATGCTCATGGCCTGAAAACCTTTTTTATTGCCGATTTTCAGTGTAGCGCTAAAAATACGTTCAAGATTTTTTACAACCGTATCTTCTTTTTTAACCCGGATGGATTTGCGGTTGTCTGCATAAACTGCCCGACAAATATCCTGTTTGGAAAGACGGACCTGTTTTTGAAATTCAGCGTAGTCCATTTGGTTCGTTTAGATCGTTATGTTCGTTAAGATCTTTGATTGGCCATTATTAACAGGCCGTTAACCGTTCAGGGGTTCGACGTTCAGGGTTCAGGGTTATTTTAGAGGCTCTCGACGGGTAGAATTCCTTCCTTCGACATTCCCATTAAGGGGTTGGTTCTATCTTCGGCCACTTTGCATTTTGTAGGTTGGGTTGAGCCTATCTCAGGTTATGTTGGGTTTCGTTTCACTCAACCCAACCTACACTTTGTCAGCTCTATTGTGCAATGCGAAACCCAACAATGGCCGATTTTACAACCGAGCTTGACATTCATTACTCGATATTCTCTTTTTAAGAGTTTCTTTTTTGATCAGACTGGCCATTTTTCAAGCCAGCGGTAACGCTGAACCCAGAACCTCTGAACCCTGAACCTTTAAATCAACTCAATAAACTCAATCAACCAAAGCACCCTGAACCTCTAAACCCTTTTGTTCTCGTATTCCTTTAATATCCTCTTTGCCACCGAGACTTTGTGGACCTCGTCCGCGCCGTCGTAAATGCGGGAAGCTCGCTCGTGGCGGTAATACCAGGCGATAATTGTGTCATCGGTCATCCCCAGACCGCCGTGAACCTGCAAGGCCCGGTCGACGACCTTCATCATGGTGTTGGCCACTACGTATTTGATCATGGAGATTTCCTTGCGGGCCGCTTTGGCCCCCACCTTGTCAATCCTGTCGGCGGCATAAAGCACCATCAGCCGGGCCGCCTGGATATCGGCCGCACATTCGGCAATCCACATCTGGATGATCTCTTTGCCGGCCAGGGTTTTTCCCGGAGCGATGGGCCGGGTGGCGGCCCGCGAGCACAAAAGATCAAAACAGCGGTTACAGATGCCGATCCAGCGCATGCAGTGATGGATTCTACCGGGTCCGAGCCGTTCCTGGGCAATCGCAAATCCGCCCCCTTCGGGCCCCAGCAAATTCTCCTGTGGTACCCGGCAGTTCTGATACAGGATCTCACCATGTCCGAAATAATCGTCTCCGGCTTCACCCATTACCGGAATATTTCTGACATGGTTAAAGCCCGGGGTGTCGGTGGGAACAATGATCATACTGGCCTGCTGATACCGCGAAGCTTCCGGATTCGTCACGGCCATGACGATTGCAAAACGAGCGCCGTCCGACGATGAGGTATACCATTTCTGGCCGTTGATGACATAATCGTTCCCGTCCTTGACCGCTGTTGTGTCCATCATAACCGGGTTGGAACCCGGCAGCTCAACCTCGGTCATGGAAAAGCAACTGCGAATCTTGCCCTCCACCAGAGGCCGCAACCACTTTTCTTTCTGCTCTTCGGTGCCGAACATGTATAATATTTCAATGTTGCCGGCATCCGGGGCCTGGCATCCGAAAATATAATGACCAATTGGCGTGCGACCCAAACACTCGGAAACCAGGGAATGTTCCTTCAGATTGAGCCCCATGCCGCCATATTCCGTGGGGTGGTTCGGTGCCCACAGCTCCATCTGTTTGACCATCCGCCGCTTTTCTTCGAATTCGGGAAGAAGCTCTTTGAAAGATCGGGTCAATAGCGCCGGTTCCATGGGAATAAGCTCTTTGTCCACAAACTCGTCGATCATTTTGGTGATGGTTTTCATTTTATCAGATACGCTAAAGTCCATAATTTTCCTCCCAATAGTAATACACTGGATATCTTCAGGATATGTAAATTCAACTCCGATTTGGAATGACGGCCTGGAATGTCGAATGACAAACGAATAATCAAGGAATGCTATCCATTTAAAAATTTGACGGAGCGAAGCGACTTCCACAATTCGTCAATCGTCATTCTTCATTCTTCATTCGTCATTCTAATCACCGGTAGGTCAGCAGCCCTTCATCTCTCTCCAGTTCCAGATGCGCAACCTCATTGAACCCGGCCAGCATCATACCCCGGCTGTTATATCTGATGCGGGTAATTGAGGCATTCAAAAGCTGCCAGGAAATCTCGAGTGCTATTTTATCGGATAAACCGAGTGCGATCTGTACCGCCACTGAGATGGGGCCCCCGGATGTAAACACCGCCAACCGTTTGTCGGCGCCGTGGCGAACCGCTAATACCTCAACTCCCTGCTTGACACGCCGGGTAAAGTCATCCCATCGCGGAATGCCGCCGGCCCTGTATTTTCCTGAAAGCCAGCGGGTCATCAGGGGTGCAAAAACTCTTTGAAATGCTTTTTGATCACCAGGAAGTTTATCCAGATCTTTGGCGATAGAGGGTTCATCTTCGAGCATTTCCGGAATCAAAGCCTGCCAGACGGCCAAAGAATCGTATTCGTTGAATGCCTTGGAAACAACCGGCTGCAGCACTGCAAGCCCCTTGTTTGAGCAATGGTTGATGAATTCCCGCGCCGTGTTCTGCTGACGCTCCATTTCGCCGGTGTACACGCCGTCAAACGATTTACCGGTTTTGGCCAGGTGCTTTGCCAGGTACTGTGCCTGCCTGACACCCAGGGGGGACAGCCGGTCGTAGTTGTCTTCACCGAAGGAAGCTTGACCGTGTCTGATAAAATAAATTTCGCTCATCGGGAGATACCTTGGCGGATCGTCTGAATCGATCGAAAAAGAAACTGATAAAAGCCGGTTTAAAAGTTAAGTATTAGGTGCATCAAGTTACAAGTTAATTTTCATCAAACCAGATTCCTGCCATTTCATATAATCCCATGTTCACAGAGTCAAGAAAAAAGAACGATCGTTCGTTTTTTTATTGACACCCTTTGCTGCGCTTTATATTGTTTTTCATTATGAAAATTATGGTGTGTATCAAACAGGTATGTGAGTCTGAAAGCCCGATTCAAATCGACGATCAGGCCCGCTGGATTCAAATGGATGCCGTAACCGGGTACAAAATGAACCGATTGGATGAATTTGCCGTTGAAGAAGCCGTGTTGCTGAAAGAAGCATACCCCGGTACCACCATCGATGCCATCACCGTGGGACCGGATCGCGCGGCCGAAGTGATTAAACGGGCGATCGGCATGGGTGCAGATCACGGTGTCCACATTGTCACTGAATCCGAAGGCTATATAAGTCCTTTTTCCATTGCGTCCGGTATCGCAGATTATGCCCGGGAAAAACATTATGCCCTTATTTTTGCCGGTGTCATGTCTGAAGACCAAATGCAGGGGCAGGTCGGTCCAATGATCGCAGCCTGTCTATCTCTGCCCTGGGCCACGGCCGTAATTCGTCAACAGATGGCGCCGGATAACAAATCCGTTCATATAGAAAGAGAGATTGAAGGCGGCAGTAGGGATACATTGCAGCTGCAACTGCCGGCCGTTTTAACCATTCAGTCGGGTATCAACACACCACGATATCCCTCACTTTCCAATCTGCTGCGAGCCAACAAACAAGGGTTGGAAACGTTTCAACCCGACGATTCAGTCCAACCGGTTCTGCGGGAAAACATTGTTCGGGTAACCTATCCCACAAGATCTCGGTCCGGAACATTTTTAACAGGTACTCAGCAGGAAAAAGCAACCCGGCTCTTAAATCTGCTGTGCGAAAAAGCGCTGCTCCAGTGATGATGAACTTAGCCGCCTGTGGCGGGACTTTTTCGACAGGATTAACAAGATTTAATATCTTATTCACCGCAGAGCCGCAAAGTGCGCAGAGAATATTAGTTCCTCTGCGACTCGAGCGGGCGGTGAATCCATGTCTAAATTATAATGAATTTTAGAAATTCCGATACAATATATCATGAAACAAACCATTGTCGTCATCGTCGAGCATTTTAGGGGTCAAATTAAACCCGTCACCCACGAGCTTGTAAGCTTTGCCAAAAGGCTGCAACAAAATAAATCATCGGCCATCCGGGCGATTATTCTCGGCGATGACCCGGCAGCGCTCGCCCGTGAGATGGCCGATACCTGGGGGCTTGAAGTAACCGCCGTCCGGATTCCGGGGCTGACCTCTTACAACGGAGAAATATACAAAAACGTTCTGGCAGATCTGCTGCCGGAATTTGAGGCAGCCTATGTTTGCATCGCTCACAGTTCCCAGGGAATGGACTTCGTACCGGCGCTGGCGGTAGAATTAAATGCCGCTTGCATTACCGGTATTGAGGATATTATTGAAGTGGAAAATCGAACCTGCTTTGCGAGATCGATTTTCGGCGCAAAAGCAGTGGCCCATGTCCGCCCGGAAAGCGACATCGCGATTCTCTCTATCCAGCCCGGTATGTTCAGGCCACAAAGGCCGCCAAAATCCATTTCCGGCAGCGTTACCATTAGATCTTTCAAATGTAAATCCTTGAAAACCCGTTCAACGGGTATAAAACAGGCTGAGGCGGACATGACGGGCGTCACCGAAGCCGGTGTCATTGTCGCTGCCGGCCATGGCCTCGGCGATAAAGAACACCTGGATATCATCTATCGACTGGCCGCGTTGTTTACGAAGTCGGC